>JAZQEQ010000311.1:0-7891 GCA_045539055.1 Oscillospiraceae bacterium
CATGCCCTCGCGCTTAGGATATCCGCTCAGCACATCGGTGTTCTGACCCACATCAAGCTGCGGTGTTCCGTCGTGGCATGCAGCAAGCTCGTTGCGGCTGTCTATCAGCGCGACTTTATACTGCTCGCCAAGCAGACGCGAAACATCGCGCAGGACAGTCGTCTTTCCTGAGAGGGGCGCGCCTGCGATCAGCAGCGAACGCAGCCCGTCCCCGAAAACAGCATGATACAGTGCCTCGCCGCAGCCCCTTATCTCGCGTGCAAGGCGTATGTTTATCGAGGATATGTCACGCAGTGTTTCAAGCCTTTCGCCGCGCATCACAGCCGTTCCGCAAAAGCCTGCCCTGTGACCCTCAGGAAGTGTTATGTAGCCCTCGGCTATCTCGCGCTGATAGCTGTGTACGGAGTAGCGGCAAAGCTCCTGAAAGCAGTCATTGATGTCCTTTGCTGTAAGCGGCGGCGAGCAGGGGATATTCCTGCCGTTCAGCGTTACTGCGGTGGCAGGGCGGCCTGTCCTGAGCCGAAGCTCGCAAAGCTCGCTGCGCGATACATTGTCGGGCAGCTTTACTAGCCTTTCAGCGTTTTTCAGCGGTAGAACCACGTTTTTTGCAGTTATCATTTTTTCGTCCCTCGCTTTCGTATGCTTCAGTATATGGGGAGTTTGTCCGAGATAGAACTTAAGACGCAGCTAAGAACTCTGCGCATTTGTGAAATATCTGTGTAATTTCGGGTTTTCCCCTTGAAAAAAATACAAGAATGAGTTATAATAAATTGGTATAGCAGTTTTTACTGCGGTCAATAATTATTTGTAAGTTTCTGTATTTCAAGGAGTTTATATATGGAGAGAATACAAGGTCCTATTTTTGATGTTATCGGCGCGATGACGGGAAGTGTTCCGTGGGCGTACGCAATAATCTCCTGCTTTGCCGTTGCAGTGATAATATTCGTGGTATTTCCGATACACGAGTGTGCGCACGGATTTATGGCAAAGCTGCTCGGTGACGATACCGCGGAGCGCGAGGGCAGACTCACCCTTAACCCCTTCAGCCATATCGACCCGATGGGTGCGCTGTGTATGTGCTTTTGCTGTATCGGCTGGGCAAAGCATACTCCCGTAAACATACACCGCTGCCACAAGGTAAAGTCGCGTACTGCGCTTGCGCTTACCGCAC
Organism: Oscillospiraceae bacterium; assembly: GCA_045539055.1. Lineage (GTDB taxonomy): Bacteria > Bacillota > Clostridia > Oscillospirales > Ruminococcaceae > CAG-115. The sequence goes on from JAZQEQ010000311.1 coordinate 1,172, forward strand.
TTGCGGGTCCGCTTTCAAACCTTATCCTTTCGTATGTCCTTATGGTGATCTCGAAGCTTATCCCCGTTGATAGTACCACGGCATTTTATGTGTATTTCGCATTGGATTATGCTGTTATTCTGAATATTTATCTTGCTATATTCAATCTGCTTCCAATTCCGCCGTTTGATGGCTCAAAGATACTGTACAGCTTCCTGCCTGCAAAGGGAATAAACTTCATGGAGCGTTACAGCCAGATCATCTACCTCACGTTCTTTGCACTGCTTATCTTCAACGTGTTGGATGGACCGCTGAATTTCCTTACCGGTGGTGTGTACTGGGCTCTGGATAAAGCTTCGTTCTTTGTGTAACGGACGGTGAAGCATGGAAGAATTAAGCTTTAAGCTTGAGGTGTTCGAGGGTCCGCTTGACCTTATGCTGTCGCTTATACAAAAGCACAAGCTGAACATTCAGGATATCGAGATAAGCATACTGCTTGAGCAGTTCATGCTGTACCTTGAGCGCATGACAGAGGCGGATATAGAGGTCACGTCGGAGTTCCTCGAGATGGCGGCGCGGCTGATACTTATCAAATCCGCGGCACTTCTCCCGAAGGAGGAAGTGGAGGAGCTCAAAAAGGAGCTTCAGGGCGCGCTTATCGAGTATGCGCTGTGCAAAACGATGGCGGAGCGCCTGCAAAAGAGATATCAGGGCGACCAGATATTTGTAAGAAAGCCTGCTGAGATAGAGTTCGACCGTTCCTACAACGGCTCTCACCAGCCCGAGGAGCTTATGCTTGCGCTCGGCGCGGTGACCGACAGGACAAGGAAGAAGAATTCCTACCGTCCGAAGTCGATAAAGCCCATCGTTGCAAAGAGCTATGTTACAGTGTTTACGGGCATCATGACGGTGCTGAAGAACCTGCGAAAAAAGGGCACAGTAACTATGGACGAGCTTTATGCGGGTCAGCCGCGCTCGAGAGAGGTGGCAACGTTTCTTGCGATACTGGAGCTTTCAAAGCAGGGTCGCATAATCATATCCGAGGACGGCGCAAGCGTGCGTATGGCTACGCGTGCCGACAGGGAGGAAAAGAATGAAATTCAGTGAAGGAATGGCGGCGATAGAGGCGATACTGTTCGCCTGCGGTGAGCCGATAGAGCTTGAAAAGCTCGCGGCGGCTGCCGAGATAGAGAGTGAGACCGTCGAGAAGATGATCGGACTGCTGAACGACCGTTACAACGAGCAGCAGAGCGCACTTCAGATAATGCGCCTTTCCGAGAGCTATCAGATGACGACAAGGGCGGAGTTCGCACCGAAGATAAAGGCTGCACTTGAAACAAGACGTCAGGTGCCGCTGTCGCAGGCAGCGCTTGAGGTGCTTGCGATAGTCGCATACAATCAGCCTGTCACAAAGAGCTTTGTGGAGCAGGTGCGCGGCGTTGACAGCTCGGGTGTCGTAAACTCGCTTGTGGAGCGTGATCTGCTGGAGGAATACGGCAGACTCGATCTTCCGGGCAGACCTATAGCATACAAGACAACAGACAACTTCCTGCGTTGCTTCGGCGTTACGGATATCGCAGCACTTCCCGCGATACCTGACGCGAACGGACAGATAGATCTTGACGAATACGAGGAGATAGCGCTTTCGGGCGAGTAATGCTCCTTATGGAGAAAAGGTGGTGAGCATACGGGCTGGATAATCTTCAGCAGCATCGTGCTGTTTATAGTGCTGATACTCGCGATTCCTGTAGTGATAAGCTTCGAGTACGGCAAGGGCATAAAGCTTCGTGTGCGATACTTGTTCCTGACGCTTTACAGGATACCCGCAAAGCCTAAAAAGGCTAAGAAGCAGAAAAAGAAAAAGTCTGACGAGCCTGAGCAGGTCCCTGCTGCGGAGGAGGTCCCGACCGAGCAGGCGGCAGCCCCGGAGGCGGTCGCTGAGGCAGCTGCCGAGTCAGACAAAGAGGACAGCAAAAAGGCAAAAAAGGAAAAGAAGCCTAAAAAAGAGAAGAAGCCCAAGGATCCCAAGATCCCCACGCTTCCCGAGATATTCGAGCTTGTAAAGGTCTTTGTTGACAGCCTGTGCAAGCCGCTGAGAAAGCTTCTGAAGCGCATAAAGATATGCGATTTTGACATAAGGATGATATGCGGCGGCGATGACGCCGCAAAGGCTGCGCTGAAATTCGGCACGGCAAATTTAGTTGTAGGCAACGCGCTGGGATTTTTCGATTCGTTCTTTACGCTGAAGAATCCGCACGTTGACATAAATGTAGACTTCCAGTCGGAGGAAACGGAAACGGAGTTCTCCTGCACAGTAAAAATGTGTGCGATGATATTCCTGATGTTCGTGTTCACGTTCCTCGGAAGGCTTATTGCACGAGTGCTGAGGAGCGAGAAGATCAAGGGCTGGCTCGGAAGGCTCACGGGAAAGAAAAAGAAGAAAAAGAAATCAAAAAAGCAGGTTGAATCCGAACAGGATAAGACATAGATCATGTTAATAACCGAAAGGAGTTTTTTATTATGGCAGACAAGCATCCTATTGAAGGCGTAATGGGCGTATCTATGGAGAAGATCCATGAGATGGCAGACGTAAACACTATCATCGGTGATCCTATCACATCGCCCGACGGCACAGTCGTTATCCCCGTATCCAAGGTATCGTTCGGCTTTGTATCGGGCGGCAGCGACCTCCCCATGCAGAACGCAGAGAGATTTGCGGGCGGCTCTGGCGCAGGTGTTACAGTAAAGCCTGTTGCGTTCATCGTTATCAAGAGCGACGGTGATGTAAAGCTGATGGAGATCGGTGCAAAGGGCGGTAAGTTCGACGGAATCATCGACGCTGTACCCGGCCTTATCGAGAAGGTAAAGGCTATGATAGGCAAGAAGAAGGGCGAGGACGGCGAGGCTCCCGTTGAGGAAGCATCCGAAGAAAACTGATCCTGTATAATTTTACCGTAGACGCGCATACTATCGCTGAATTTCTTTGCGATAGGAGTAGCGTTTATGAAAAAGCGGATCTTAGCAGTTTTAAGCGTATTTGTTGCCGCGATGGTTTCACAGATCACCGCGGCTTATGTATGGGCAGAGCCGTCGGGACTTTCGGCGGCGAGCGCGATACTGATCGAGGCGGAAACAGGCACGGTGCTTTATGAGAAGAATTCCGACGTAAAGCGCGCCATGGCGAGCACCACGAAGATAATGACGGCGATCCTTACCATCGAAGCAGGCGATCTTGACAGCGAGTTTGTCGTGGACAGCTACGCGATAATGGTGGAGGGCACGTCCATGGGACTTCAGCAGGGCGACCGTGTTTCGCGCAGGGATCTTCTGTACGGAATACTTCTGCCCTCAGGCAACGATGCGGCGAATGCTGCTGCGGTGTCAGTGGCGGGAAGTATCGGCGGTTTTGTGGAGATGATGAACGAAAAGGCGGAGGAGCTCGGGCTCGCGTCAACGCATTTTGTGACGCCCTCGGGACTTGACGCGGACGGGCATTACACCACCGCTCGCGACCTTGCGATGCTGACTGCCTATGCGATGAAGAATGAAACGTTCCGAGAGATAGTAGCCTGCTCATCGGCACAGGTGGAGTTTGGCGATCCGCCGTATCTGCGTACGCTGTACAATTCCAATAAGATGCTGCACAGGTACGATGGCGCGATCGGCGTTAAAACGGGATTTACCGATAACGCGCGCAGATGTCTTGTATCGGCGGCGGAGCGTGACGGAGTCGAGCTTATCGCGGTGACCCTGAACGCAGGCGATGACTGGAACGACCACACGAAAATGCTGGATTACGGCTTTACGCAGGTGTACAGCTATCCGCTGGAGCTTTCCTGTTCAGACCGTGTTGCGGTCGCAGGAACAGGTCTTAGCGTTGAGGTCCATGCCGAGCCTGATGATATTGCCATGCTGCCGGAGCAGCGTGAGCAGCTTACAAGGCGTGTGCTGCTGCCGAAATTCGTTTACGGCAGTGTAAAGCAGGGCGACGAGCTTGGATATATCGAGTTCAGCCTTAACGGAAAGGCCGTGAAGACCTGTCCGTTGTATGCTTCTGACAGCGTTACGGTCCCCGATGAGGAATTGTCGCTGTGGCAGAGGCTTCTTGCGAAGTTTGGCATTTATATTTGATAACAGGCGGCGAAATGCTGCCTACATACCGTCGGGAGACGGAGGAGGAAAAACTATGGAAAAAATACGAATTCAGAAAATAATCGCAGACAGCGGCTATTGCTCGCGCAGAAAGGCAGAGGAGCTTATTTCGAGCGGTCTTGTAACGGTGAACGGCAGAGGCTGTTCGCTCGGTGACAAGGCTGACCCGAGAAACGACCTTATCAGAGTCGGTGACGATGTTATTTCCGCAGAGCGTGCCGAGAAGCGTTATATCATACTGAACAAGCCGCGCGGCTACGTTACTTCTATGGCTGACGAAAAGGGCAGAAAGATCGCGGCTGACTTGCTTACAGGCGTGCAGGAGCGCGTTTATCCCGTCGGCAGACTTGACAGAAATTCTGAGGGAATGCTCATCTTCACGAATGACGGAGAGTTTGCAAACGACATCATGCACCCCTCGCGTCATGTTGCAAAGACCTACCGCGTAACGATCGACGGCAGGGTAAACGAGGACCAGCTTTCCACGCTTATGTCGGGCGTTGAGCTTGATGACGGTGCGGTAACACTTCCGTGCGTTGTCGAGGTGCTGACCGAGGAAACTGCTCGTACTGTACTTCGTTTCGTGATAAAAGAGGGAAGAAATCGTCAGATCAGACGTATGTGTGAGGCTGTGGGACTTCAGGTAGGCAGGCTGCGCAGAGTGGCTATCGGCGGCGTAAAGCTCGGAATGTTAAAGCCCGGAGAGTACCGCGACCTTACCAAGGAGGAGCTGAAGAAGCTCCGCATGGCGGTAGGAAAAGGCACAAAACAGGGACGATGAGGGAGGCTACATAAAATGGTAGAGATATTACAGAACAAGCAGAACACCGATAAGATCGAGTTCAATGCGTCTGACAACGGCAAGAGCCTCGGAAAGTGCGCAGGCGTGCTGGAGGGTGATACGTTTGTTTTTGACGAGCTGGAGTGCGATGATTTCTGGGTAGATGGTCTGGTAAGAGCTATTCTTAACCTCATGGACCTTCACGGTATAGAAAAAGCACGCTTTGATTTCCCCGAGGGCGAGCAGCTTGAGCGCCTTAAAAAGTGGGGCTTTGTGTATAATGCTGAAAAAACTATTGACAATATCGCGTTATTTTTCGCTGAAAATAAAAAATGCACAAAAATGTGATTTTGACTTGTTATTTTCGTCACAATATAGTATAATTATTATGGATAAATTTGATGCAAGGGGGAGCTATGCCCTTTTTGGCGTTGTGAACCCTTGAATACAGGAGGACAGACAATGGCAATTTCAAAGACTTTGGCTGAGATGGAACAGAATGTTCCTGACAGCGATGCAAGAAAAAGACTGAATTCACTGTTCGATGAGGACAGCTTCAGAGAACTGGACAAGTTTATGTCCGCTGACGGCGAGCTCAGCTCTGTTGTAGCAGGCTACGGCACTATCTTCGGCGGCACAGCTTATGCCTATGCACAGGATGTAAGTGTCAAGGGCGGCGCAGTAAACAAGAGCGCAGCACTTAAGATAAAGAAGATCTACGAGCTTGCAGCAAAGAACGGTGCTCCCGTTGTTGCGGTGTTCGATTCCAAGGGCGGCGACATCAACGAGGGCATGGCAGTGCTCTCCGCTTACGGCGATATCATCAAGGCTTCTGCTGCTATCTCGGGTGTAGTTCCTCAGGTCGCAGTCGTATGCGGTGTTTGCGCAGGCGCAGCAGCAATGATCGCTTCCATGGCTGATGTTACTATCATGACCGAGAAGGCTGAGCTGTTCATGACCGCTCCCTTCAACGCTCCCGACGGTAAGCTTGCAGGTGCAGGCACAGCCGCTAACGCAGCTAAGGCAGGCGTTTGTGACATTCTTGCAAAGGACGATGCAGAAGCTATCGCAAAGGCTAAGAAGCTGGTTGCTATCCTCCCCGCAAACAACATTTCCCTCGCAGGCAATGACGAGTTTGCAGAAAACGACGCTGACATCGCAGCTTCCATGAAGGGCGCTGATGTTATCGCAGCTATCGCTGACAAGAACTCCGTTGTAGAGCTCGGCGCTGACTTCGGCACTGCTGCTTACACAGCTCTTGCAAGCGTGAACTGGGCAACAGTTGCTTTTGTTGCTACCGACAAGGCGGACAAGCTTACAGCTGCTGACAGCGCAAAGATCGCTCGCTTTGTACAGCTTGCTGATGTGTTCTCCATCCCTGTTGTAACAGTTATCGATACCAAGGGCTTTGAGGCTTCCAGCGAGGCTGAGCTCAACGGCAGCACACGCGACTTTGCAAAGCTTGCTCAGGTATACGCTTCCGCAACAACAACAAAGGTAAATCTCATCAAGGGCGAGGCTTACGGTGCTGCTTACGCAGCATTTGACAGTGCTGACATCGCTTACGCATGGGAGAACGCAGCTATCGCTCCTATGAGCTTAGAGGCTGCAAAGGTATTCATGGGCGAGGAGATCGACGCTTCCGCGTTCAATGCAGCTTCCCTTGGCATGATCGACGGCGTTATCGCAGCAGAGGACACCAAGGACGCTATCGCTTCCGCGATCGATATGTGCTCGGGTAAGCGCGTACTGTCGCCTTCCAGAAAGCACGTTAACTTCGTATTCTAATTTGTGCACCCATAGGGACA
>JAZQEQ010000312.1:0-3335 GCA_045539055.1 Oscillospiraceae bacterium
ATGGCTACGATCCGACTTCCTTAGCAGGGTAGAGGAGTGTTTTTTCAGCACCGCACATAGCGTTGATGTCAAGGCAAAGTCGCTGAGCCTCGCCCTCGCTCTCAGCAATGACCAGCACAGGGGAGAGCTCCTCCTTGCTCAGCAGCGCCGCAATGAAATGCGCCTTGTGGATGTGGGAAAGCCCCGTCACAAGGGCGGGGAGGGGGTTATGCTGTTCAAGATAGCCGCATAAACGCTGGAATTCCTTATTGCGTTCAGCCGCTTTCAGAAAAAAGTTCATATTGACCTCAACTAACTCAGGAATTATGCTTGTTCATTGCCTCATTTATCTTGTCCTGCACCATAAGCTCTATGCTCTCGCACGCGTTTTTCATGCAGGCTTCGAGTGCCTCGCCGTCCTCTTTTTTGAAGTGCCCCAGCACCCAGTCGGCAAGGCTGTAATCGGGATGCGGCTTTGCGCCAACGCCCATTTTAATTCGCGGAAACGTATCCTTACCCGAAAGATAGATGATGTTCTTCATACCGTTGTGACCGCCGTCACTGCCTTTTCTGCGGATACGCAGCTTTCCCGGTTCAAGCGAGATGTCGTCGTACACGATAATTGTACGCTCGGGCGGTATCTTATAGAAGCTCATCGCTTCTGTCACAGCCTCACCGCTCTTGTTCATGAAGGTGGTGGGCTTCATGATAAGGCAGCGCTTGCCGCCTATCATGGCGTCGCAGGTGAGCGACTTGAACTTGACCTTCTTGCAGCTCAGCTTATGCTTCTCGCAAAGTGTATCAATCGTCATGAAGCCGATGTTGTGACGCGTGTTTTCGTAGTCCGCACCCGGATTTCCGAGTCCTGCGATTATATATTCCACCGAGCCTGTCGGAGCAGGCGCGCGCTCGGCTTCGAGCTTTTTAAAAATATCAAAAACCGACATATTTTCTCCTTTTTCCTGTACGCACAAAATCCACTCACAGCCATCTGGCGGGAGTGGTGCTTTTTATTCTGTTTACATTTTATCACAATCTCACTTTTTTGTCAATCATAATGGTACGAAAATATTGTAAAATAAACGTATAAGGTATTGCAATTGGCGCTATTTTGTGTTATAATTTAATGTTGTATAATTCATATTTGAAAGGATAATTAAAAATGGCAAAGAACGATCAGGCAAACGGAAAGCCTTTTGAAATTCCGCGCCCCGAGTTCCCCAAGCGCGCCGTTGTAACAGGCGGTATGCCCTACGGAAACAAGGAGCTTCACTTCGGTCATGTCGGCGGTATGCTGGTATTTGCTGATACCTATGCGCGCTTCCTGCGCGACCGTATCGGTAAGGAGAACGTTATCTTCGTAAGCGGTACAGACTGCTACGGCTCTCCTATCGCAGAGGGCTGGCGCAAAAAGGTAGAGAACGGCGAGTTTGAGGGAACTCTTGAGGAGTTCGTGACTCGCAACCATAACAAGCAAAAAGACACCCTCGCAGCTTACGGAATCTCTCCCAACCTGTTCGCAGCGTCTGGCCTCGGCCGCTCAAAGGAGATACACGCTGAGGTAACTGACTGGTTCCTGAACTCTCTTTACAAGAAGGGTCAGCTCAACCGCATCTCCACCATGCAGTTCTTCGATGAGAAGGCTGGCGTGTTCCTTAACGGCAGACAGGTAGTCGGTAAGTGTCCTGTAGAGGGTTGCTGCTCTGAAAAGGGCTATGCGGACGAGTGCGACCTCGGTCACCAGTATATGCCCGAAAACCTGCTCAATCCCGTGAGCACACTGACAGGCGAAACTCCTACAATGAAGCCTGTTGCAAACTGGTATTTCAAGCTGCGCGACTATGAAAAGCTGCTGTCCGACTGGGTAGCAGAGCTTCAGAAGCGCAAGGACATCCGTCCTGTTGTATGGAAGACTATAGCAGAGTTCTTAAAGCCTCCCGTTATCTATATCAAGCGTGAGTTTGAGGAGAAGTACCTCTCCCTTAAGGACTCCATGCCCGCTCATAACTATCTCGAGGAGCCCAAGAAGCCCTCTTTCACCATCGAGTTCACTACTCTGTCCGATTGCGACGACGCTTGCCGCGTTCTTACACAGAACGGCATCCGCTATCGTACAGGTAAGACTCTCGTTCCGTTCCGCCTTACAGGTAATGTAGAGTGGGGCGTACCCTCTCCCGAGTTTGAGGGCGATAAGGGACTTACAGTATGGGTATGGCCCGAGTCGCTGTGGGCACCTATCTCGTTCACTCAGACCTATCTCGAGAGCGAGGGCAAGAGCCGCGAGGAGTGGAAGGACTACTGGTGCAGCAAGGAATCTACAGTTTACCAGTTCATCGGTCAGGACAATATTTACTTTTATGGTGTTGCAGAGCCTGCTATGTGGATAGCTCAGCAGGAGGCAGCTGAAAAGACTGCTTCTCCTGACAACGGCGAGCTTCAGTTGCCTGTTATCGTAGCTAACCACCATATACTGTTCCTGGATAAGAAGGCGTCCAGCTCGGGTGCAGTAAAGCCCCCCATGGCTGACGATCTGCTTTCTTATTACACTCCCGAGCAGCTTCGTATGCACTGGCTCGGCTTAGGTCTTGGTCAGCGCTCCGTAAGCTTCATGCCCAAGCCCTTCAACCCCGATGCAAAGCCCGATGAGGCTGATCCCGTTGTTAAGGATGGCCTGCTGCTCTCGAACGTATACAACCGTATGATAAGAACAGCTTTCTATACAACACAGAAGCTGTACGACGGCGTGATGCCCGATCTGGCACCCGAGCAGAAGTTCCTCGACGAGGCTAAGAAGGCAGTCCTCGAGTACGAGCGCCATATGTCCAAGTTTAATTTCCATCAGTGCACATACGTTCTGGACAGCTATATCAGAAACGGAAGCAAGTATATGGCAAAGACCCTCGGCAATGCCGATATTTCCGCAGAAGAAGCTGCACAGCCGCTCGCAAACCTGTTCTATATGATAAGGATCGCAGGCGTTCTGCTGCATCCTATGGCTCCATTCGGAACAGAAAAGCTGCGCGAGTATCTTGAGGTCGATGAGCGTATCTGGTCCTGGGATACTATCCTCGAGCCTATCAATTTCTTCACAGGCGAGAACCACAAGCTTAAGTTCCTGCCTCCCAGAACTGACTTCTTCACAAGACACGAGAGCCAGTTCGCTTCTGAGGAAGAATAATTCAAAACAGTTATCCCGTCCGTTTTCTCGGACGGGATATTTTTGTGTCAAGATAAAGAAAAGCACCACAGCTTTCACTGTGGTGCTCTTGAAATCCATGATCATCTGTTGTTGATAAGCTTTGTCAGCTCAACGGGATCAACGATAGTGCCGTCCTTGTAAACACGCATATTACCGG
>JAZQEQ010000313.1:0-1736 GCA_045539055.1 Oscillospiraceae bacterium
GTGTCGATTTTACGAGCTTAGAATGACATTGTATTGCTTGTAATTCCGCAGAATGATTTGCGCTCTATAAAATTCAAAGTTCCGATATATGTTGTACCAGTTTGAGTACATTCTCCTCGATCAGAGCGATCACCCTCTCAAACTCCGCATCATCTTTACCCGTCGGATCAGGCAAGCCCCAATCATCATCAAACGGTCTGCCGATGAACGGACAGCCTACATCGCAGCCCATAGAGATCGCAATATCCGGTGTGGGAATATCGCTGATGAGCTTGCTGTTTTGTGTCTGCTCCATGTCGATACCGTAGAGCTTCTTCATAAGACGGACTGCATCCTGGTTGATCTGCGGTTTTGTTTCCGTTCCTGCCGAATAACTCTCAAAAACATCTCCTGCAAGGTGCTTGCCAAGTGCCTCTGCGATCTGGCTGCGGCAGGAATTATGCACACAGATAAATGCGACCTTTGGTTTGTTCATCATTTGCACCCCGACTTATCTGTCATATCGCTTATCATAGCTGAGATCTCCGCAGGCTTCAAAACTCTGCCCACCGATACGACCTTTTCGTTTATCACAAGCGCGGGCATGGACATTGCACCGTACTCCATGATCTTTTGCAGATCGGTGATGTACTCGACTTCAATGCTCAATCCCTCCACAGCTTTCAGAGTGTTTTCATATAGCTGATGACAGGACTTACAACCCGAACCGAGAACTTTGATACAGCAGATACCGCTAACCTTTTCTCCGCAGCAGGTCGGTGTGACCTCACTTGCAGACTGTGAATTTCCGCAGCAGCAAGTTGTTTCAGCCTTTGTTTCTTCCTTTTTCTTTCCAAACAGTGCCATAATAATCCTCCTAAATGATATAGTTTTGAATGGTATTGAAGAAATATCCCACAAGGATAATTCCGACCGTACAGATAGCGATGAAAATGCCAAGCAGTTTCGGCTTGATCGCCTTTTTCAGCATAATCATCGAGGGCAGCGACAGCGTGATAACGCCCATCATAAATGCAAGAACAACGCCGAGTTTTGCGCCCTTTGCGACGAGTGCTTCTGCAATGGGGATACACCCGAATATATCCGCATACATCGGTATTCCGCATATCGCAGCTATGATAACGCCGAACGGATTTCCGCTACCAAGTACCTTGACGATCCATTTCTCCGGTATCCAGTTGTGTATAATCGCACCGATCCCCACACCGACTATGACATAGGGCAAGACCTTTTTCACTGTTCCCGTGACCTGTTCCCATGAATATTTCAGCCTGTCACGCTTTGTCAGCTCGTTCTGCGGAGTGTCAATGCTCTTGCCGTTTCGGATAAACTCCTCGACCTTATTTTCAAGGTGCAGCTTTTCAATCAGCGTACCGCCGACTACTGCAATCACAAGCCCGACGATCACATACACCACAGCGACCTTCCAGCCGAATATGCTCATCAGAAGAATCAGAGAGCCAAGGTCAACCATTGGCGACGAGATCAAAAATGAAAATGTCACGCCCAGCGGAAGCCCTGCGCTTGTAAAGCCCATAAACAGCGGTATCGACGAACAGGAACAGAACGGTGTGACTGTACCAAGCAAGGCGGCAATGCAGTTTGCACCGATACCATGAAACCGTCCGAGTATCTTCTTTGTTCGCTCAGGCGGAAAAAAACTCTGAATGTAGGATATAAGAAATATCAGCACACAGAGCAGAACCATGATCTTGATCACATCATAGATGAAAAAC
>JAZQEQ010000314.1:0-1724 GCA_045539055.1 Oscillospiraceae bacterium
GCCGCGCAGACCTGCGTTTGCAGCCTCGTCGAGCTTGATGCCGAGAACTTCCATGTTGTTGATAACGTCAGCGCGCAGATCATCGGAGTTCTCACCGATACCGCCTGTGTACAGAACAGCGTCAAGACCGTTCATTGCAGCAGCGTAGCTACCGATGTACTTCTTGATCTCATAGCGCAGCATCTCACCTGCGAGGATAGCCTTCTTGTCGCCCTGTGCAGCAGCAGCGGAGATGTCGCGGTTGTCGCTGGAGATACCGGAGATTCCGAGGAAGCCGGACTTCTTGTTGAGGTAGTTGCTCATCTCGGAGGGAGTCATGCCCATCTTGTCAGCAACGAATGTTACAGCGGAGGGGTCAACACAGCCGGAGCGTGTGCCCATGATAACGCCGTCCAGGGGAGTGAAGCCCATGGAGGTATCAACAGACTTGCCGCCGTCGATAGCTGTGATAGAGGAGCCGTTGCCGAGGTGGCAGGAGACGATCTTCAGATCCTTGATGTCCTTGCCCATAGCCTCTGCGAGAGCCATGGAAACGAAACGGTGGGATGTGCCGTGGAAGCCGTACTTTCTTACATGGTACTTCTCATAGCACTCATAGGGCATACCGAACATGAATGCCTTCTCGGGCATTGTCTGATGGAATGCTGTATCGAATACAACTACCTGAGGAGTTGTTTCGGGGATAACCTTCTTGCAAGCCCACAGAGCAAGTGCGTGGGGGTGGTTATGTACGGGAGCAAGCTCAGCGAGATCGTCGATCTTCTGGATTACCTCGTCTGTTACGAGAGTTGTCTTGTCGAATACCTCTGCGCCCTGCACGATACGGTGACCTACTGCGGAAACCTCGCTCATGCTGTCGAGCACCTTAGCCTCGCCTGTTGTGAGGACCTCTACCAGCTTCTCAAAAGCCTCTGTATGTGTGGGGAATGTGCAGTCCATATCAACTGTTGCGCCGTTGAATGCAACGTGCTTGATGTGACCGTCGATACCGATACGGTCGCAGTTACCCTTAGCGATAACGCTCTCGTCCTCCATGTTGATGAGCTGATACTTCAGCGAGGAGCTGCCTGCATTGATTACCAGAATTTTCATGTTTCATTTTTCCTTTCATATATTGAATTCGGCTTTGGTTAAAAAATTAACTAAGCCATAAACAGTCCACTGAATATTTTACCTCTTTTTGTCGGAAAAATCAAGCCCTTTTTGCCTATTTTATTATTTTTTGCTATTTTCCTATTTATTATATTGATTTATTGAGCGTTTTGGTGTACAATTAACTATATAATGCTTGCAGGAGGGTCGGAATGGATATCACAACGATAGTTTTGGGAGGAGCTTTTGCAGCGGCAGGGCTTGCCGTGTGCGCAAAAGGAATATACGACTTCCTCTCGGCTAAGCGCAAAGCTTCCTCAAAACGCTGGCAGAAGACCGACGCGCTCATCATCGGCGACTATTCCTTTACCGAGCGCGGAAGACCTTATTCTTCAAGCTTCAAGAGCCGTTCAAATCCCGTTACATATACGCAGCGGAAGATAGTTTATGTGGTGGACGGCGAGAGCTACGAAAAGACTGATTTTATTCCCGAAGAGGAGGGCACTGTCCCGATATATTACGACACGAAGGATCCCTCGCATTTCTATACCGAGGAGGAGTGGCTTGCAAGGCTTCGTGACATGCGAAGCGGCAAGATGCTTGCTTTTTTCATCGTTATGGCGGTGATAATG
>JAZQEQ010000315.1:0-3254 GCA_045539055.1 Oscillospiraceae bacterium
ACCGCTTGGCCTCCGACTTAATTTTCATAGCTATACCTCCTTTTGTTTTAATAATACTATAATATCTATATCAATTTCAGCACAATTAAATCGAAGCTGTATCATATTCGTCCAACTGTCCTGAAAATCACCCAGATAATATGATAAACTGTAATCAAAGGACAGGAGGTGCAGAATGTACATAATTGCAGATATTGAATGGAACACCAATGAGTTTGGACTGAAATATCCGACGCAGCTTGCGGCGGTAAAGGTGGACGAGAGCTGGAATGCGGCTGACAGGTTTTCATCGTTCATACGTCCGCACGACGAGAGCTTTCATAACTGGTGGCACGTTTCTTATACAGGCGGCAGGGCGGAGGATTTCAAGAATGCAAGAAATGCTTATGCAGTGCTGGCCGATTTTCTGTGCTGGCTTGATGAGGACGATATCCTGCTGTGGTGGTATGAGGAGTCGGCGAAGCTTTTTCGCACGTTTGTATATGAGATATTTAAGACTCCGCTTGCAAATAAGGCTGTCGTTCTGGGCGATTATGTGCATGAGCACCTTTCGGGACAGGCATTTTCCCGTGGTAATGCTTATAAGCTTGCAGAGGCAAGGGGAATTGATATCAACAAAAAGCTTAAGCATAACTCACAAAACGATGTGCGTGTAATGCACGAGCTTGTGCAGAAGATCGGATTTCCGCAGTCTGAGCTGCAGAAGCCCCTTGTCAGAAAAGCGCAGCAGCCTGTTCTTAAGGTGTACAGACGTCCCAATGCGGATCTGCGGTATCACTATGATCCTGCCGAAAACACCATGCATATCCTTGAATGTGATAAATATGATCCCGACAGAATTGATATTGTGGGTCATGCAACGCTTAATATAGTCTTTCGCAGGGATGTCCGTATATGTGACTGCTGCAGGACGGAGTACCGCACATCGCGTATCGAGCGCAACCGCAGGCGCATGGACGCTATGGGCTGTGTGTATGCTTTCACCGAGGGCTCGTCAGTGTTCCACAGAAAGGGCTGTTTCTCCTTGCTGAATGCCACTGATATACACGGCATAACCAAGTATCAGACTGCGGTTGGAATGGGCAGAGTTCCGTGCAGATTATGTCATCCCACAGAAGCAGATGAATGCAGGAGCAGGACGGCGGTGGAGTGGAATAAGCATAAGGAGAAGACGCTTAGCCATAGCGTTCCCAAAGAGGTGAAGGCAGCATTGAAACGTCAGCAGATAGCTGCCTCTGCCCGCGCAAGACTGCTGAATGACGGTCTTGACGAGCAGCAGACAAAGGATGTTTACACGCTTACACAGCCAGGTCTTGCCTTTTTCGCAGGTAGGGGCTACGGCACCTTTCACACAAGCGAATGCAGCAAGTTGAAGGGTCTTACGGATATCCACGGCTTTTCAAGGTATGCTCATGCCATGAAAGCAGGTCTGACGCCTTGCCGTTTATGCCGTCCCACTGCGAAGCAGGATATCGTGTTATCGATACCTATAACGAGCCGCAGGCGCGTTGATGACAGCAGCAGGATACTGGAGCAGAAGTGCACAGAAGCAGGCTATCCGCACAGCTATGATACAGAGTATTTCTACCTTGAAACACCGGTCGGTAAGTGGAAGGTAAACACAGAAGCGTTTCCTATAAGACTGAAGCATATCAATATTGCAATGTCACCGCTTGAAACTAATTATCATGTGCAGCCGAGGCTGTTCCTTTCCTTTGCGGATGTGTTCAGCTATATCAGACGTCACGATGAAGAGCTTATGCGTAAGCAGATGGAGAGGGAAGATACAAAGTGTGATATAATGATCGTGTGTTAAAAAAGTGCAAATGATCTTAAAATATGTTTTAATGCAGAGCAAAAGCCTGCTGGTGCTGTTGAACGAAACCTTCTCCACCACCTCGTTTGAGGAGGGCTACTACATCTCAAAAGACTCTGTGAAAGCGCTTCTTGCCAAAGCTGTTCGGACGATATACAATACCCATATGCACAAGCTGGGCGAGGACGCCGAGGGGCTCACCGTGAAAGCACAGGTACAGGCACTGCCTCGCGGATCGTGAAAAATCTGAGCGGCTCTCCCAGACGGAGAGCCGCTATTATATGTAGTGCGGTTTTCTTTCGTTGCTGTGAAGTTGTGATACGATATGCAATAAACAAAGCGTGAAATTGCATTGTAAATCGTATTTCATTGTTGTATAATAAAAGAAAATGCAATAGGAGGTGCAGGATGAATAAAAAAACAATACGCTTCATCGTGCCGCTTATATTAGCTTCGCTGCTGACAGGCTGTGCAGGGCAGACGGCTGAGCCGACTCAGAGCACAACATCATCAACGACGCAAGCGACCACCGTCACTGAGCCGACATCGGCGACCGTTGTCGAAACTGAAGAACCGATACAGGAGGAGCCTTACATGAATCAGTTTGAAGATAGTATCACAGAGCTTATTCCTGATGGCGCTGAAGATCAGCGGGAAGACATAGTATATCCCGAATTTCAGAAATACACATATTATTCTTCTGCCGCAGAGCGTGATACAAGCGTGAACGTGCTTCTGCCGCCCGATTACAGCGATGACAAGGAATACCCCGTTCTGTACATCCTGCACGGCTTTTACGATAACGAGGGTTGGATGGCAAGACCCGTTGTAAATCTCAGCACTATTTATAACAACCTGCTTGCTGACGGCGAGGCGGAGGAGATGATCATCGTGCTTCCGTATATCTTCTGCGACAAAGACCTGCCTTATTGTACAGGGATGGATCTTAAGAACTGCCTTGCGTATGACAATTTCATAAACGATCTCACCACTGACCTCATGCCCTTTATCGAAAGCGAATTCTCCGTTGCCAAGGGCAGAGAGAACACCGCCATAACAGGCTTTTCGATGGGCGGCAGGGAGTCGCTGTTCATTGGCTTTGAGCGCCCCGACCTGTTCGGCTATATCGGAGCAGTCTGCCCCGCGCCGGGACTTGTGGAGCTGGCGGGTTCGGCAATGCACCCGGGTCAGATGACTGCTGAGGAGATGACGTTCCCTGAAAACGATCCGTATGTGCTGTTTGTCAGCTCGTCAAAGGCTGACGGAGTTGTCGGCAACAATCCCGACAGCTACCGAAAGATAATGACAGAGAACGGCGTACCGTATCTTTCTCATGTCATGGAACGCACGGGTCACGATCACAACAGCGTAAAGCCGCATCTTTACAACTATCTGAAGATGCTGTTCAAGTAACAAAGTCGGATCGTAGCCATGTCGT
>JAZQEQ010000316.1:0-2144 GCA_045539055.1 Oscillospiraceae bacterium
TATTACGTCCTTATAGCCGTCAGTAAAGCCCTCGATAAACTCCGCAGCCTGCGCTGTCTCAGCGGCACGGCGTACCTCCTCATCGGTAGCGTCGGGCTTGCCCCAGCGGATGTTGTTTTCGATAGTATCGGAGAAAAGCTCGCTCTTCTGCAGAACAAAGCCTATCTTCTTGCGGAGCGCATCGAGATCGTATTCTTTTACATCAACACCGTCTACCAGCACCGTGCCCTCAGTAGCATCATAGAAGCGTGTGATGAGGTTTACAAGCGAGGTCTTTCCGCAGCCTGTCGCACCGAGAATGGCTACTGTTTCGCCTTTATTTACCTTGAAGCTGATATCCTCCAGCACATTTCCAGCCTGAACTCCCGGATAGCGGAAGGAGATATTGCGGAACTCGACAGTTCCCTGCTCCGCTGTATCACCGTCGAACTCGCCACTCGCGATAACAGGGTCTGCATCAAGTATCTCTCTTATACGCTTTGCCGACGCCGACGCTCTTGTTACCTGCTGGAACATCATGCCTATCATCATTACAGACATAAGTATCTGCGTGATATATGTAATGCCTGCCATTATCCTGCCGACCTCGAGGTTCTTCGCCTCTACCTGAAGTCCGCCCATATAGATAACAGCGAGCACCGATGCATTCATAAGTATAGACAGCACGGGCACGAGCAGCGCCATAAGCTTCTGTACGCGCAGGTTTGTATTGCAAAGCTCGTCGTTAGCCTCTCCGAAACGCTCGATCTCGTACTGCTCGCGGGTGTATGCCTTGACTACTCTTGCGCCCGAAACGTTTTCCTGAACTACGGAATTTACACGGTCAAGCTTGCTCTGTACGACGCCGAAAAGCGGCGCGCCCTTTTTAAGTACTACGGCTACTATCACAAGCTGAACAGGAAGCGTTACGAGCAGCACAAGTCCGAACATAACATCGATATTCAGCACCATATATATGCCGCCGATGAACTGCATCAGCGTGCGGACCATCATTCTTAGCGCCATTCCGACGAAGTCCTGACAGGCTGTGATATCGTTCGTAAGTCTTGTAACGAGCGAGCCTGTGGTGAACCTGTCGGTCTGCTGGAACGACATCTTCATCACCTTTGAAAATGCGTCCTTGCGCAGATCGTTTGCAAAGCTCTGCGCGGCAATATTACCAAACACACCTGAAAGTATACCGCCGATACAGCCGATAACAGTGAAAATAATCATCTGTATTCCGACATTCAGTATCACTTCCATATTCTCAGCGAGAACGCCGTCGTCCACGATCCTTGACATAAGGTCGGGCTGGATAAGGTCCATGCTGACCTCAAGTATCATGAACAGCGGCGACAAAGCTGCGATATACCAATATTTCTTTAAATATTTTAATACCTTAATCAATGAAGTCTTCTCCAAGTTCGTTCTTAAGATTTGCTGTCATCTTTTCGATAAGCCCGCCGACAGCATCAAGCTCCTTTTCGGAGATTCCCGAAAGCATCACCTTTTCAGCCTTGTCATAGGCTTCAAGTATCTTTGCGTGCATCTGTCTGCCCTTGTCTGTGATGAACACATGAGTTTCGCGGCGGTCGTTGTCGTTCTTCTCGCGGCGCACTATGCCTTCGCGCTCCATATTGCGGAGTGTGATGCTGATAGTGGGAGCTTTTAGCTTTGTGATGTTTACAAGCTCGAGCTGTGTAAGACCATCATTCTCCATGAGCGGCTTCATAACATGACGATATGACGCTCTCATACCGATCTTTTCAAGCTCCTTTCCTACAAAAGCTCCGAAAAGAAAAGACGCATCATTGACACTGCGTATCGTATTATTTCCCTTGAACAGATATGTGTTGTTATTGCTGTTTTTCATCATCGTTTCCTTTCCTCAAATATGACCTGATACTAAAAGTCCTTATAAGGCCGATATAAGTAAGTGCAATCATTATATCAGCTAATTTAATTATACCCGATTTTTCGTTAATGACAATAAATTTTATGTGAAAAATTGATGAAATCATACAAAAAATGGGCTTTTTCTGCCATAGATGATACCTTAAAGCAACGCAGGCATAATAATCTTGACTTTTTTCAGCAATTCCCGTATAATATTAGGCAGGATATATTTATAATAGTAAAGGAGGATCTTCGTGAAGCACAAG
>JAZQEQ010000317.1:0-5504 GCA_045539055.1 Oscillospiraceae bacterium
TAAGACCGCTTGGCCTCCGACTTCAAGGTGCTTTTGATGGACAAGGACGGAAACGCCGTTGCTGATCATGATTTCTGGGAGTCTCCTGTCCCTCGCCGCTATGATGAATATACTGATAAGGAATACCTCGAATACGGCTTGAAATCGCAGAACGGAAAGCTGTATGTCTGCACTCATCTTGAAACGGGCGATCCCCGTTGGGAGTACAGCAACAGATATGATGAACTAGTCCTGTGCTGTGAGATAGAGGACATCATTTCGGGACAGGCAGAATGGTATGAGCCTTTCGATTTCTATCAGCTTGTGAAGCCAAAGGAGGATAACAATGCTGGAGCTTAAACACCTCACAAAAAAGTACGGCGAGAATACCGTGCTGAACGATATTAACTTCACCTTTGGAACGGGAGTTTACGGACTTCTCGGAGCAAACGGCGCAGGTAAATCCACGCTGATGAATCTTATCACCGACAACATAAAGCGCACCGATGGCGAGATACTTTACAACGGAACAGATATACTGAAACTGGGCGCGCAATTCCGCAAGAAAGTCGGCTATACTCCGCAGCTTCAGGGAATGTACGAGGACTTTACCGCCCGTGCTTTCCTGCACTACATAGGCTCGCTTAAGGGCATGAAGATGCGAGAGATAAAGCCGCAGACGGAGGAGTTCCTCGATGTGGTGGGACTTCGTCATGTGGCACACAAGCGGCTGGGGAGCTTTTCGGGCGGTATGCGGCAGAGAGTTCTTATCGCAGCGGCAATGCTCGACAGAGCCGAGATACTCATCCTCGACGAGCCGACAGCAGGTCTCGACCCCGAGGAGCGTATAAGGCTGCGCAACTATATCTCTGACATCGCGAGAGAGCGTACAGTTATCCTCGCAACTCATGTGGTGAGTGACATCGAATCCATCGCTGACAGCGTGATAATGCTCTGCAAGGGAAAGCCTGCGGCTATCGGAACTCCCGCGCAGCTTATTGCAGGAGTTAAGGACAAGGTATTTGAGATGTGCGGCAGCTATGAGGATATCTCCGCGCGGAAGGCGGATTTCGGCAAGGGGCAGATATATCAGACGGAACAGGGATTTGTTCTCCGAGTTACAGCTGAGGAGTGTCCAGAGGGATTTTCGCCTGTCACGAACAGAATTGATTTAGAGGATGTTTACCTCTACTATGCGGAGGGACGGTCATGACAGAACTCAGACGAGTGCTTCTCTCCCGAAGAACGCTGCTTTATCTTATGATTGCGGTGCTGCTGGGCGGTATCTTCTTTCTGTACGACTGCGGCGATGAGAGCAAGGCTACCACTCTCATAGGCGAGGAGCTTTCCACCTATATCAGCGGCTATCCCGAGTTTCTTCAATCGGTGCAGGATAACGCAGAGAATTACAATACAATAGCTGCGCTGTCGGGCGGATTTTCTGCGGAGAATATCCGCAAAACAGCAGAAGATTACGCGCTTTTATCGGGAGTTGCTCCCGTCCTCGGAGAGAATAAAGGCTTTGTGCTGCTGTCGGGATATCTGACGGGGGATATCGTGATAATCGCTGTAACGCTGCTGGTGGCGGCATCCTTTACAGAGGAGCGCAAAAAAGGACTTGTTACCCTCATCCGCAGCACCAAAAACGGCAGACGGCTGCTGTCCGTTCAGAGGACGGGAATAATCATCATTACCGCACTTCTGACAAGTATTCTGATACATTCCGTCTGCTTTGCGGCGGCACAGTTCACTTGCGGAGATATGAGCGTGCTTCGACCGATACAATCCGTCCCCGAGTTTTCGCTGTGTCCGTTTCGCATAACGATTCTCGACTATCTTGTGTGCTCCGTGCTGATGAAAGCGCTTGCGGCTGCCGCCTGTGGACTGCTGCTGTATCTGATAAGCGCCGTAATGGAGTCAGCTATTGGTTTTGCGGCTTGCGGTATTGCGATAGTAGCGGAATATATCCTCTACGGAGCGATACTTCCGACTGACAGGCTTGCTCCGCTTAAATTCTGTAACATAGCCGCTGTGCTGAGAACTGATGTGTTTTTCAGTGAATACTGCAACCTCAACATCTTCGGGAGCGCAGTTGGATTTCTGCCCTGTGCGCTCACAGTGACAGGAGCTTTGTTCGTATTACTGTGTGTGCTTTGCGTGATGTTCACTTCAAACAGCGGAGAGGGTATTTCTTTTGGCGGCAAGCTGATAGATAAGATCAGCAGCTTTTTCAGCAGAAAGGCTCCCTCAATGCCGCTGCCCTTGTGGGAAATTAAAAAGGTGTTTGTAAATCAGAAAGGCGCTTTAATCCTCGCTGTAATTCTGTATATCGCAGTAAGCTCTGCGTTTCAGTACCGTTATGTGCTGCCGTCCTATTCAAGGTCGGAGGAGATGTATTACACGAAGTACACGGGCGAAATGACTGTGGAATTGCATACCGAGATGAACACAGACTTCGACAACCTTCAGGCGCAGTTCAATGTGCTGCGCGACGATTATCTCGCAAAGCTTGAAGCAAACGGCGGTCTGTTTACCGATGAGCTTTTAAAGACCTACGACCGCCTCATGAATATGTCGGAGGATCTCTATACACTTGAAATGCTGATAGATACGGTGGACAGGGGACTTGCCTACACCGACGAAACGGGCATAAAAGTCCACCTGATAAAGCCGAAGCTGTACGAGCTTTTACTGCTCCGAGATACGGCAACGACCAACAAAAATGCGTTGTATATCATGCTTGCACTGGTGGGAGTATTCGCAGGAATCTGCGCAAACGAAAACCGCTGCAACATGAACTCTGCTCTGCATTCTTCACTCAAGGGCAGAGGTAGGCTCACAGCGATAAAGCTTTCCGTCATCGGCATTACGAGCGTGCTTGTGACAGCGGCGGTGTTCGCTCCGCAGGTGCTGCTTATCGGCGCGGAGGGCTACAACGACCTCGGCACACCTGCGCAGAGTCTTGAGCTTCTGCGGTTTGTGCCGTTTGAAACTAGCGTCCTCGGCTATCTTGTGCTGATGTTCATCGTAAGGATGCTTGCCGCTTTCGCAGTGGGGGCATTGGTTATGCTCATCAGCCGATATAGCGGCAGTACGATAACAGCCGTGTGCATAAGCGCCGCGATCATCATCGTACCTGCGGTGCTTTCGGGAACGGGTGTGCTGCCTATCCCGAGTGCGGCGGATGTCGTGGGGTATTGCGTGATTTAAAATATAAAAAAGCAGCCGTTTCGGCTGCTTTTTCTATGAAAGTTTTTACTGATTAAGTCTGAAATGAACAGGGATGCCGTTTCGGTATTCAATAGCAGGCTCGCCCTGAATGAGCGGCAGGAAGTAATTAAGTGCATCAACAGTAACGTTGTTGCCCTCAAAGTTTATCCACTCGCGCGGGAATTTCTTTTCCTGATTTGCGATCTTTGAAATGTCGGCTGTAACTACCTCACAGCGGTAGGGGTTGTTGCTGATACGCTTGAAGCACATCATCACACCGCTCTCGCCGCGGTCTATTGCAGCCGCAACAGCCTCTCTGCCGATGCGCTCGGCTTCCTCAATATCAGTGAGCGAAGCAATATGCGAGCTGCAGCGCTGCATTACGTTAAGCTCGATAGAACGCACCTTACAGCCGATATGAGCCGCAACGAACTTCTCAAGCTGCTTTCCGATACCTCCGAGCATCGTATGTCCGAATGCATCGACAGAAGCGTCAGAGTTGTCCGAATGAGGGAAGGATATACCCTCGGAAACAGCTACTATGACAGCCTTGTAGCGAAGCTGTGCCTGTTTAATGTCGTTGAGGAACTTTTCGGGGGAGAAGTCGCCCTCGGGGAGATATATCATGTGTGGTGCAGGCTCGCCGTTTGCGCGAAGCACGCAGGACGAAGCCGCAAGCCAGCCTGCGTCACGACCCATTATCTCAACGATGGTGACGGAGGGTATCGAGTATACGCGGCTGTCGCGGATTATCTCCTGAAGCGAGGTAGCAACATATTTTGCAGCCGAGCCGAAGCCGGGGGTGTGATCTGTTTCGGTTACGTCATTGTCAATGGTCTTTGGAACACCGATGACCTTGATGTCGATGCCCTGAGCAGTAAAATAACGATTCAGCTTCATGACGGTGTCCATTGAGTCGTTGCCGCCAATGTAGAAAAATGCCTTGATATTGTGCTTGTTGAAGGTATCGAGTATCTTCAGATAGCTCTCTTCGTCCTCCTCAAAATCCTTCAGCTTGAAGCGGCAGGAGCCGAGAATAGTGGACGGAGTTTTCATGAGCAGCTCCTTGTCGCGCTCGTCCATGAGGATATTGCGGAGATTTAAGAGCTTATCACCAAGTATGCCCTCAATGCCGTTTTCTGCGCCGTAGATCTCATCGATCTCTGGACAAGCCTCCGCGCCGTTGAATACTCCCGTCAGGGAAGCGTTGATAGCGGCGGTAGGACCGCCTGACTGTGCTACTGCTATGTTGAACATAGTGTACCTCCTGATGTCTTTTGTTCTTTACTCTATAATTCCGCCGCCAAGGACGGTATCTTCCTCATAAAATACCACAGACTGACCGCGTGTGATCGCTCTTTGCGGCTCGCTGAATTCTACCTGCACTCTGCCGCCGCCAAGCGGTGTGATGACACATGGCTGCTCTTTCTGCGAATATCGCGTTTTAGCCTTGCAGGGCAGGGGAGCAGTAAGCTCGTCAAACGCAATAAAATTAACATCTCGTGCGGTGAGCGAGCACTTCATAAGAGCATCACCCGCGCCAAGTATCACGGTATTGCTTTCTGCGTCCTTTCCTACAACGAACATCGGCTTTCCGAAAGAAAGTCCCAGCCCCTTGCGTTGACCTATGGTGTAGTTTATAAGACCCTTGTGCTGTCCAAGAACACAACCGTTTTCATCAGTGAAATCGCCTGCTTCGGGAATACAACCTGTGCAGCGTTTGATATAGCCTGCATAATCTCCGTCTGGGACGAAGCAGATATCCTGACTGTCGCTTTTTCGGCTGTTTACAAGTCCCGCGCTCTCAGCAAGCTCACGCACCTGCGCCTTGTTCATAGTGCCGAGCGGCAGAACGATGTGTTTAAGCTGTTCCTGAGTCAGGTTATACAGCACATAGCTCTGATCCTTGGGGTTGATCTCGCCGTCGCAGAGTGCCTTTTTCAGCAGGTATCTGCCGCGCTCCTCATCAAATTCCACTCTGGCATAATGCCCTGTCGCGAAGTATTCGCAGCCGAGCTTCACAGCCTCATCGAGAAGTGCGCCGAACTTGATATATTTATTGCACTGTATGCATGGATTGGGTGTGCCGCCTGAAAGATAGGTGTTCACAAAATCGTCAGTAACGCGTTCCTTGAACAGGTCTTTCATCACGAAAACATGATGCTGTACGCCGAATTTCTCTGCGACAGTCTTGGCGTCCTCAATATCCTGTGTGCTCTCTTTATCAAAAAGCGAGAGAGTTCCGCCAATTACCTCGTATTCCTTTGTCAGCAGCACAAGTGCAGCGGAGCTGTCCACTCCGCCGCTCATTGCAA
>JAZQEQ010000318.1:0-3637 GCA_045539055.1 Oscillospiraceae bacterium
CTCGCAGATGATCTCATCGCCGTCAGAAAGGCGAACCTTTGCGCTGTCACCCGTTACCGAAACGCTGAACTTTCAAGTCGGATCGTAGCCATGTCGTTCTGTGGGCCAAGGAGTTGTTATCAGGTCTTGTCTTCCTAAGACCGCTTGGCCTCCGACTTCTCGCAGATGATCTCATCGCCGTCAGAAAGGCGAACCTTTGCGCTGTCACCCGTTACCGAAACGCTGAACTTTCCCGAAGCATCGGCAATAATACGGTAATTCTCAAGTCTTTTTGCGGGGCGCGACAGCATATAAACATCACGGAAGATGCCCGAAAGTCTGAATTTATCCTGATCCTCAAGATATGTTCCGTCACACCATTTAAGCACTGCGACAGTGATGAGGTTTTCGCCATCACGGAGAAGATCTGTGACGTCGAACTCTGATGTTGCATGGGACACCTGCGAATAGCCCGCTACCCTGCCGTTGATATAAAGATAAAAGCAGCTGTCAATGCCCTCGAAAGTCAATATCCTTCGCAGTCCGTCATGAGAATAGTTGTAGCTTCTGCTGTAGATTCCAACAGGGATATCATCCGGAACATATGGCGGATCATACGGAATGGGATATACGACATTTGTGTACTGCGCCCTGTCATAGCCGTGAAGCTGCCAGTTAGACGGAACAGGTATAGTTTTTTCCGCTTTCACTGAAACAAAATCGTCCTCTATATCAATGATACTGTCAAAATATCTGAAGCCCCAGTCGCCGTTCAGAAGCTCGAAAAAGCGGGAGTCTTCCCTGTTCATAAAGGGCTGCTGCTCTTTCCCGAACGGGATGAAATAGCAATGCTCACGCAGCGTGCCGACGTGAGGAACGTTCGGGTCCTCGTGATACACCATTTCGCTTTTTGCCGAGCCTGCCGCAGCTATCTTGTAAATATTCATGACTTATCCTCCTTAAAAAAAATCAGGCAAGTTGTTTATAGATATAATATAATCCCGATTGACATGAAAGTCAATATATGATATTATGAAAATATAACAATATGAACATCAAAGGTGAAAATTATGCATTTTTACGATTTCCCCATAATACGCACAGAAAGCAACCTGCCCGTATATCTGACGAGCGTGGGACTTCACGATCGTCAACCGCATCTCATCCGAAAGGAGGGCTATGCTTATCCGCAGATACTTTACTGCACAAAGGGCAGCGGAACGCTAAAAATGAACAACGAGCTTACGCTAATTCCGCCCATGACTGCTATATTTATACCTGCCGACCTGCCGCATGAATACTACCCCAACGAAGATATCTGGGACATACACTGGATCGCGCCTTCGGGTTACGCTATAAATGATGTTCTGGCTCAGTTCGGGCTGAAAGAGGTGGCGGTATTCCGACTTTCCGACATAAGTCTGCTGGAGCATTTCTTCAGGCGGATGCATGAATCACTCATGAGTGACAGCATTTTCGGCAACTTCAGAGCCTCGGGGTATCTGTACGATTTTCTCATCGAGTTTTACAGGCTGACATCAGCAAAAGCCACCTCCGCATCGCCAAATTCGATCATAATAAAGGTCGTTGACTACATCAACAGCAATTACACCGAGGCGATATCGCTCGAGGAGCTGTGCGAGATATCCGGAGTATCAAAGCAACATCTGTGCAGATTGTTTCAGTCGGTACTCAACACACGACCTATGGAATACATCGCGAAAAGACGTATACAGGCGGCAAAGGAGCTGTTATCGCACACCGATCTGTCGGTCGAGGACATTGCAGAGCAGACGGGATTTTGCTCGGGAAGCTATTTCTGCAAGCTGTTCAGGCGATACGAGGGCATCACCCCTACGCAATTCAGAAAGGCATGACAAAAAAGCGGAACTCTTTTCAGAATTCCGCTTTTATTTATTCCTCTATCTCATGAAAAAGCCTGTATTTAAGCGCTTCGGCAATATCGACATAGCCGAACACAGGCGTTGCGCCATCGCGAAGATACGGCACGACTCCCGTACAGCTTCGCGAAAAGATATCGTAAGGCGGCAGGCAGAATAGCTCCCTGCCCTGCTGGACAGCGTGCTCCGCAGTCAGCAGGCTGCCGCTGTGCTCGGGCGCTTCTACAACGAACGTTCCGTGGGCAAGCCCCGAAATGATGCGGTTGCGGTGTCTGAAGTAATCAGGATCTACAGCGGTATGAGGCGGAAGCTCGGATATCACAGCGCCGCCGCTTCTGATGATGTTCTGCTTTAACGCGCGGCTTGCCGCAGGATAATCAACAAGATTTCCACAGGCAAGAACACCAATCGTCTTCGCGCCCTTTTCAAGCGCGCTTTCATGAGCAGCCGTATCGATTCCGACAGCGAGACCGCTGACTATCGTCATTCCGAGAGCTGCAAGCTCTGTGCATATCTGTTTTGCGGAAGATATTCCATAGCGGCTTGCGTTGCGCGTGCCTACTACAGCAAGAGCCGTCTGCTCCGAAAGCCCCTCAAGGCTTCCCTGCACAAAAAGCACCACAGGCGGAGCGTAAATATCTTTAAGGAGCGCAGGGTATTCGTCATCTTCAATAGTGATGATGCGGATGCTGTTTCTGTCACACTCGGAGATCAGCGCGTTCACTTCACGCGAGCGTATCTTAGCAGCACGCTCACGCTCATCATCGGTCAGCATATCGCAATTGCCGTCACGAACAGCCTCGGCAGCGGCACGGACATCGCCGAAACGCTCAACGAGCTGCATCGTGCGATCGTTATGCGGCAGCATGACAAGAAGCAGCCACAGCCATATCTCTTTATTCACACTATCACTCCCCAATACTCTGTTCTTCGCCTGGAATCTCAACGATCCTCTGATCCATATTGAATACAAGCTGCCATCTGCCGTTATCATTTTTCCATGTAGAAGTCACATGAAACAGCCCGGCAAGATCGGCATTTTCAGGGCGATCCTCGGTTATCCTTATCATATAATGCACCTGAACAGCTTCAGGTGTTTTCAATACGGTCTCAAAATCCGAAATTTCATATTCCGAGATGCCAAACTCGCCGATAACCTCAGCATATTCGGCGCCGCTGCAACGATAGCCGCCACAGACCATCACAGCCTCGGAAGCGACCAGCTGCGAAAAAGCAGCCTTATCACGACCGCGGGCTGCCTCCCACATAAGACGCTCCTGCGCGTATATGATATCTTCCGACATAAATGCTCCTTATCGTAACTCTTAAAAATCTTCAACAAATGTTTAACCTATTATATCAAAGGCAAAAATCAAAGTCAAGCAAGTATGTAAAAATTGTAATTTATGTATATTTTCAACGTCATTATGCACAAAATATCAGGTTTTCGATTGACAATTTGTAAGCAATATGTTATATTATAAATATGTATTACTATATCTTCACGAAAGATGAGGTCTTTATTTATGATAAAAGGCAAAAAGATCATCGGCGTATGTCTTACCAGAGTTCATTCTGTAAGCCGAAGCGATTTTCTTAACAGACTTCACCATATCGCATACAAAAGCGGCTACAAGACAATCGCCTTCAACAGCTTTGTTGATTTCTACAACAACGATGACTTTGACGAGGGCGCAAGGTCCGTATATGATCTTATCGACTACAACACCATCGATGCGCTTGTGGTACACTATGAC
>JAZQEQ010000319.1:0-5276 GCA_045539055.1 Oscillospiraceae bacterium
AAACGATCGACCCACCGTGTACACGGTGGGTCGATCGTTTATCACATATATTCTGCGATTACACCTTCAACAACAGGCATGATCTCTTCTCTGGTCTGTGTCCAGGAGGAATCAACGAATGTACTGTTGTAGATACCATCAGTGATAGGAACGGAAAGCTCATCGCCAAAACCGTACATATCATCAATGATGAATGTGAAGTTGTCGGCATTGCACATATCTCTCCAAAGGTCGTAGCAGGTCTCATCCCATGTGATGACCCACTTCTGCATGCCTTCGTACTTGCCTGCAGTGTATGTAACCTTCTCAGGAGCGATGTGGTCGGTCTTTACCTGATCGATGATGTTCTGGTCGGTCTCGTACAGACGGTTGCACATGATGAATTCAACAGCGCCGTCAATGTTCTTTGCGCCCTTGGGGATCATATAGCCGAATGTGTTGGAGCACATATAATATGCATCAGCATCAGGATCCTGAGGATAGGGAACGAAAGCGAAATCGGAAACGGTATCAAGAATATCGTTCTCAACACCGGAGGGGTTCTGGATCTCTTCGGTAGCTGCAATATATGTCCACTCAGGCTCCATGCTCAGGAACAGAAGCTTGTCAGAGCACTTAGCCCATACCTGAGGAGATACCCAGTCGCCGTGGGGGTGAGAGTCGGGGTAGAGCAGACCGCTTCTGCCACACTCAGCGAGGTATTCGATAGCTCTGGTGACATTGGGATCATTCAGATTGTTTGAGATCGTGCCATCGGGAGCTACATCGATAACAGAAGTTCCTGTTGTGTTGATAAAGCACTCAAGCATAGTGCTTGTAGCGTACAGACCGATATTGTCATCGCTCAGATTACAGAAGTCGATCATCATCTGGCGCCATGTATCCCAGGTCCATTCGCCGGCAAGATAGAGATCATAGGGATCCTTAAGACCTGCGTCCTCGATAGTCTTGCGGTTATAGTTGAGTGAGTATCTGGTAACGATCCTGTGGGGGAAGTAGTAGTGCTTTCCGTCGTACTGATATTCATCGATGAGAGGCTTCATGTCAGCCCAGATAGCATCGTCAGCGTTGAGGTGACCGTCGAGGGATTCAAACATGTTCTTGCTGACACCATAAGGGAAAGCGAGAGGCTCAAATGTCATAAGGTCGGGGGAGTCATCAGCTGCGATCATGGTAGCAAGCTTGTCATAATAAGCGGAGCCGCTGGAAGCGGATATCCATTCAATGTCGCCGCCATAAGTGTCGGATTCGAAAATAAGTACCTGCTCAGCACCCTTCTGGTCAGTGCTGATATCGTAGTAACCAAGGAATCTTACAACACCGGCATTTCCGCTGGGGGTGAATTCACCTGTGTCGAGATCCTTTTCTTCCTTGTCAGTTGCAGCATTGTCGTCGGGGTCAGTGGTAGCTGAAGTGGACGCGCTGGTGCTGGCGTTGATCTGTTCGCCAGTGTTTCCGCCGGCATTTACGGGTGCGGAATCTTCACATGCAGCCATGCTGAGTATCATGGAAGCCACAAGACCGCATCCGAGCAGCCTCTTGAGTTTGTTCATCTTTTTTCCTCCTTGAAATAAATAGGCAGATATGTGCAGTTGATATACACTGCTCATTATTAAATTATACAGATAAAAGCATATATTAGCAATTGACAATATTCCCGATTTATTGTATAATATTCTCAAAGGAAAAGTGGATTAAAGCTATGGAAACATTTTAATCTATTCGCTTTTACTTTTTTAAGTTGTATTTTATCACCGTGATGTAACGGATTACTCGCTTTTTTGAGTAAACGTTATAAATCTTTTTGTGATGCGGAAAATATCTAGTTTTATATTGTTTATTATATAAAAATATTCTCTTGTGTCTTGTATGATATTTCCGAATTTTTGAAAATTAAGATATGTTATTATCTTCCCGATTTAAGTAATTAGGAGGCAAATTTACTTTATGAAAAATTATGTTAATATCAGCCTGGATGAAAACGCTTCCTCGAATTTCTTTTCAGGCTTTCCGATAAGATTATACAGCGCTCAGTTGGATCCTGCTTCTGTAGCGCCTCTACACAGGCATCGTGAGCTTGAGTTCATTCTTGTTGAAAAAGGTACGCTTAGGCTTTCTATGGCAGGGGATACGATAGAGTTCAAGGCGGGGCAGTGCGTGATGATAAATTCAGGAGTAATGCACAGCCTTAACTGTACCGGCGAGTGCAGGTGTGCTTATGT
The DNA here is from genome assembly GCA_045539055.1 of Oscillospiraceae bacterium. Lineage (GTDB taxonomy): Bacteria > Bacillota > Clostridia > Oscillospirales > Ruminococcaceae > CAG-115. Next base: position 2,223 of record JAZQEQ010000319.1, read on the forward strand.
GATGTTTTCTGAGGAGTTTATTGCTCCTTCAGGCAGTGATATCAGCGTGAAATATGTAAAGCCCTTTGTTGCTAATTCGGCTTTGCCCTATGTGCCTTTTGACGGTAGGTATCAATGGCACGACTCTGTCGTTGAAAATGCAAAGCGTATGTTTGCACTGCTTAGCTGTTACAGTGGCAGAAATTCTCATATATCCACCGACAGTTCGTTGTTTGGTAATGCTGAAAGCGCTTGCTACGAGCTTGACGTCCATGCCCTTATGTGCAATATTTGGACTGCAGTGTATACAGGGTTTGAGGGGGCGGTACGGGCTTCTGTATCAGGAAATGAATATGTATCCCGAAAGAGAATACAGCGTATGGTTGAGTTTATTCATAGCAGATATCGCGAATCCGTTACCTTAAGCGATATTGCTGCTGCAGCTAATATCAGCAAGAGCGAAGCTTCGCGCTGCTTCCAGAGCTGCCTTCATGTTTCTCCTGTTGCTTATTTATTAAGGTTCAGGATCGAAATGGCTGAGCAGCTCCTGCAAAACAGCGGTATGACGATCGAGGCGATAGGATTTGAGTGCGGTTTCAGTTCGGCTTCATATTTCTGCAAGATGTTCCAGCAGCATACCGGAATGACTCCCGGACAGTTCAGAAAAAGCAGTAAAAATTCTGGAACTTCTTGACATAATAAATATTTTAGCGTATAATACTTAAGTATTTTATTTTGAAAGGTTGTAATATAAATGGCAAGAGATCGACTTAAAAGCCGCCTTGGTTTTATTTTACTGAGTGCCGGCTGTGCGATCGGAATTGGTAATGTGTGGAAATTCCCTTGGGTCGCAGGTGAGAACGGCGGAGGTCTGTTTGTTATATTTTACCTCGTCTTTCTACTGATCTTCGGCGTTCCGATAATGACTATGGAGTTCGCGATGGGACGTGCTGCTCAGAAAAGCCCGATGAAGCTATATCAGCAGCTTGAAAAGCCCGGACATAAATGGCATATCCACAGCTATGCCTGTCTTGCGGGTAATTACCTCCTGATGATGTTCTATACAACTGTGACGGGATGGATGATAAACTATTTTATCTCTACTGCTTCAGGAAAGTTTGTTGGACTTGATTCGGCGGGTATCGATGCTGCGTTCAAGGAGATACAGGCTGATCCTCTTTCTTCAATGCTCTTTATGGGTATAGCTGTTGTGATAGGCTTTTTGGTCTGTGCAATGGGACTTCAGGGCGGACTTGAAAAGATCACAAAGTATATGATGATCGCCTTGCTAGCGATCCTTATCGTGCTTGCAGGCAACAGTATAATAATTGATATCGGCAATGGCTGCGAGGGGCTTTCGTTCTATTTGATGCCTGATTTTGAAGAAGCGAAAGCTATCGGAATTGAAAATATCATTGTTGCAGCAATGAATCAGGCTTTCTTTACTCTTTCTATTGGTATAGGCTCAATGGCTATCTTTGGTAGTTATATCGGCAAGGAACGCTCTCTTATGGGTGAGTCGGTAAATATTGCTTTGCTTGATACTTTTGTTGCTATATGCAGCGGTCTTATTATTTTTCCTGCGTGCTATGCGAACAACATGGAGCCCGATAAGGGACCGTCTCTGATCTTCGTAACGCTTCCGAATGTGTTTAATCGTCTTGAGGGTGGACAGATCTGGGGAAGCCTGTTCTTCGTGTTTATGACGTTCGCTGCTCTTTCAACGGTGTTTACGGTGTTTGAGAACATAATTTCCTGCACGAGCGAGCTTTGGGGCTGGAGCAGAAAAAAAGCGTGCCTTATAAATTGTATAGCTATGCTCGTCCTTTCGACTCCGTGTGCGCTCGGATTCGGACTCCTCAGCGGCTTTAGGCCTTTCGGAGAGGATTCTACCGTGCTTGATCTCGAAGATTTTATTGTCAGCAATGTACTGTTGCCGCTTGGAGCTCTTACCATCGTTCTTTTCTGTACAAGAAAGTTCGGCTGGGGCTGGGACAAGTTTGAGGAAGAAGCAAACAGCGGCAAGGGCCTCAAGGTCAAGCGTTGGATGCGCGGTTATATGACTTGGGTACTGCCCGCAATCATCATCGTTATATTTGTAATGGGTATAGTTAATAAGTTTTTTGTTGCTTCTTAAATATTAAATGCGCCTGATATTTCGGGCGCATTTCTCTTGACTACTTTATAAAAATATGTTAAAATATATGCTGTATGATAAAATACAGAAAGAAGGAATCATAATGACAAAGATAGATGTATTTTCGGGCTTTCTCGGCGCAGGTAAGACTACTCTTATCAAAAAGCTGCTGAAAGAAGCTTATAATGGCGAAAAGCTTGTGCTTATCGAGAACGAATTCGGTGAGATAGGTATTGACGGCGGATTTATGAAGGATGCCGGTATTGCAGTCACCGAGATGAATCAGGGTTGCATCTGCTGCTCTCTCGTCGGCGATTTCGGCAAGGCGCTTAAGCAGGTGCTGGAGCAGTTCAGCCCCGACCGTATCCTTATCGAGCCTTCCGGTGTCGGTAAGCTTTCTGATGTGCTTAAGGCAGTAAAAGACGTTGACAGCGATGATATTCAGCTCAATAGCTATACAACCGTTGCTGATGCGTCCAAGATAAAGATGTATATGAAGAACTTTGGTGAGTTCTACAAGAATCAGATCGAGAGCGCAAAGACTATCATTCTCAGCCGTTCCCAGAAGCTTTCCGAGGAGAAGCTTGCCGCTGCCGTTGAGATGATAAAGGAGCTCAACGATAAGGCTACTATCGTTACCACTCCGTGGGATGATATTGACGGCAAGCAGATTCTTGCTGCAATGGAGAGCGAGAATAAGTTCGCTGAGGAGCTGCTTAAGGACGAGCATATCTGCCCCGAGTGCGGACATTCTCATGACCATGAGCATCATCACCACCATCACGACCACGACGAGCATTGCGATTGCGGTTGTCATGACCATGATCACGATCATGAGCACCATCACCAGCATGAAGAGGGTGAGGAGTGCCACTGCCATGACCACGATCATGAGCATCACCATCACCATCACCATGAGCATGATGAGAATTGCACCT
>JAZQEQ010000320.1:0-2586 GCA_045539055.1 Oscillospiraceae bacterium
ACGATCCGACTTCATCTGCCCCTTTCCGCTGAGGCTCAGGATGAGGCAAGAAACCTCATGCTGGCAGCTAAGAACCTGCTGAAGCCCTCTGACGGACGTCCCGTTGCTGTTCCTACACAGGATATGGTACTGGGTGCTTACTATCTCACCATCGAAAAGGACGGCGAGAAGGGCGAGGGCAAGGTATTCCGCGACGCAAACGAGGCTCTCATGGCTTATCAGGATGGCGTTATCTCCATCCACGCTAAGATCAAGGTTCGCGTAACAAAGGATCTCGGCGATACAAAGATCTCCCGCCTTGTAGATACAACTATCGGACGTATCATCTTCAATGAGCACGTTCCGCAGGATCTCGGCTATGTTGACCGTACCGATCCCGAGCATCAGCTCGATTATGAGATCGGCTTCAAGGTCGGCAAGAAGCAGCTGGGTCAGATCATCGACAAGTGCCTTAAGGTACACGGCACAGCTACAACAGCTCAGGTTCTGGATAAGGTCAAGGCTCTCGGCTACAAGTACTCCACACGTTCGGGTATCACAGTAGCTGTATGCGATGCTGAGATCCCTCCCCAGAAGGCTGACATCATGGCTGACGCTGAGGCTAAGATTGAAAAGATCAACAAGCAGTTCGCACGCGGCTTTATCTCCAACAATGAGAGAAAGTCTGCATTCATCAATATCTGGAACACCGCAACAGACGATGTTGGTAAGGCGCTGACCGACAACCTCGATCAGTACAACAACATCTTCATGATGGCGGACTCCGGTGCCCGTGGTTCAATCAACCAGATCAGACAGCTCGCAGGTATGCGTGGTCTGATCGCAAATACATCGGGTGCTACTATCGAGATGCCAATCAAGGCTAACTACCGTGAGGGTCTGAACGTACTGGAGTACTTCATCTCCTCCCGTGGTGCCCGTAAGGGTCTGGCAGATACCGCGCTGCGTACAGCGGACTCCGGTTATCTGACAAGACGTCTTGTTGACGTTTCCCAGGAAGTTATCATCCGCGAGGACGACTGCGGTACCACAAACGGTATCGAGGTATATGAGATCCGCGAGGGTAATCAGGTGGTTGAAAAGCTCACCGAGCGTCTTGTAGGACGTTTCCTCGTTGAGGATTTCAAGGATGCTGACGGCAACACTATGGTCTCCAGAGATAAGCTTCTGAACGACGCTGACGCTGCGAAGATCGTAAATACAGGCATCAGCAGGATCAAGGTGCGCTCCGTGCTCACTTGTGGTCTGAAGAACGGTGTCTGCGCACGCTGCTACGGTGCATCTCTTGCAAACGGCCAGCTTATCGGCAGCGGCGAGGCTGTTGGTATCATCGCGGCTCAGTCTATCGGTGAGCCCGGTACACAGCTTACAATGAGAACGTTCCATACAGGTGGTATCGCTTCTGCAGAGGATATCACACAGGGTCTTCCCCGAGTTGAGGAGCTGTTCGAGAGCCGTCGTCCCAAGAATGCGGCTATCATCACAAAGATCGCAGGTAAGGTGCGTTTCGAGGAGATCAAGAAGACTCGTCACGCTATCATCACTGCTGAAGACGGCACTGAGGAGGCTTACGCAGTTCCCTTCGGTTACCGTCCCAAGGTATACGACGGCGACGTTGTTGCCGCAGGTGACCCCCTGACAGAGGGCTCCATCAACCCGCATGACGTGCTCCTCGTAAAGGGCGAGCAGGCTGTTCAGAACTATATCATCGCAGAGGTACAGAAGGTTTACCGTCTGCAGGGTGTTGATATCAACGATAAGCATATCGAGGTCATCGTACGCCAGATGATGAGAAAGCTCCGCATTACAGAGCCCGGCGACAGCTTCCTGCTTCCCGGTGCAGTTGTGGGCAAGAACGAGTTTGTCGAGATCTGCGAGGGCATCCAGAAGCGTATCGACGAGGGCGAGCAGCTCACACTTCCCCAGAGCGAGCCTATCCTGCTCGGTATCACAAAGGCTTCTCTTGCAACAGACAGCTTCATGTCCGCTGCGTCCTTCCAGGAGACCACAAGAGTTCTCACCGATGCCGCTATCAGAGGTAAGGTAGATCCGCTGCTCGGTCTGAAGGAGAACGTAATTATCGGTAAGCTCATTCCCGCAGGTACAGGTCTTAAGGCTGAAGATGAGGCTGAGGAGATCGCTGATGAGGAAGAGAATGCTTCCGAAACAGAGGCTATTTAACTGATGACATATCACCGCCGCAGTGCTGCATTAAAGCGGCTGCGGCAGGTGTTCGGTTAAAATGCACAAAAAGAAATATTGCATATAAAATCTAAACGGTGTTTGCTACAAAGTTTTGAAAAAAACCTTGACAAATGCCGTTTTTTCATTTAAAATATATAATTGCGTGCGAGTATATTTAAAGGTCGTGCTATGTAGCTTTACATCGCCTTGACCAACACGATTTTTGGGAATTATTTTCTCGATATCGGATATACTAAGCAACGTGAAATTTTAATGGAGGTGAAATAATGCCAACCTTTAATCAGCTTGTCCGCAAGGGACGTGAGGTAGCGGTTAAGAAGTCCAAGTCTCCCGCACTTCAGAAGGGTATGAACACACTGCATAAGCAGGAGATCGACCAGC
>JAZQEQ010000321.1:0-4555 GCA_045539055.1 Oscillospiraceae bacterium
AGTGTTAGTCTTGTTGCCCAGACCGATCTCCTTAGCTACCTTGATAGCGTTGATGATGTAGAAGTTGATGTTGTTCTTAGCGATGTAAGCCTTAACGGGAGCGGGGAGCTTCTCGTTCAGCTCATCAACAGACCACTGGCAGTTCAGCAGGAATGTGCCGCCGGGGATAACGTCCTGAACCATATCGTACTTGTCGATATAGGAGGGGTTATGACATGCAACGAAGTTAGCCTTGTTTACAAAGTATGTAGACTTGATGGGGCTCTTACCGAATCTCAGGTGAGAGATGGTTACGCCGCCGGACTTCTTGGAGTCGTATGCGAAGTAAGCCTGTGCATACATGTCTGTATGGTCACCGATGATCTTGATGGAGTTCTTGTTAGCACCAACAGTACCGTCGGAACCGAGACCCCAGAACTTGCAGCAGGTTGTGCCTTCGGGAGTTGTGTTGGGGTTCTCTGTGATAGCGAGGGAGAGGTTTGTAACGTCGTCCTCGATACCGATTGTGAATACTTCCTTGTCCTTGTTGTTGTAAACTGCGATGATCTGAGCAGGGTTGCAGTCCTTGGAGCCGAGACCGTATCTACCGGAGAATACGGGGATATCCTGGAACTTGCCTTCCTTCTTGAGGGCAGCAACAACGTCGAGGTACAGAGGCTCACCGAGAGAGCCGGGCTCCTTAGTTCTGTCGAGAACGGAGATCTTCTTAACTGTTGCGGGGATAGCGTCAACAAATGCGGAAGTGCAGAAGGGTCTGTAAAGTCTAACCTTAACGAGACCAACCTTGCGGCCCTGAGCCAGCATGAAGTCGATTGTCTCTTCGATTGTATCACAAGCAGAACCCATAGCGATGATAACTTCCTCAGCATCGGGTGCGCCGTAGTAGTTGAACAGCTTGTAATCTGTACCGATCTCAGCGTTAACCTTGTTCATGTACTCTGTAACTACCTCGGGGATAGCGTTGTAGTACTTGTTGCAAGCCTCGCGAGCCTGGAAGAAGATGTCGGGGTTCTGAGCTGTACCGTGGAGAACGGGGTTCTCGGGGTTGAGAGCTCTGTCACGGAATGCCTGGATAGAATCCCAGTCAACCATCTTGGAGAGTGTCTCGTTGTCCCAAACCTCGATCTTCTGGATCTCATGAGAGGTTCTGAAGCCATCGAAGAAGTGCAGGAAAGGAACTCTGCCCTTCAGTGTGGACATATGAGCAACTGCACCGAGGTCCATAACCTCCTGGGGGTTAGTGGAGCAGAGCATTGCATAACCTGTCTGACGGCAAGCGTAAACGTCGCTGTGGTCGCCGAAGATAGACAGAGCGTGAGAAGCTACTGCACGAGCGGAAACGTGGATAACAGAGGGAAGCAGCTCACCTGCGATCTTGTACATATTGGGGATCATCAGGAGCAGACCCTGAGAAGCGGTATAAGTAGTTGTCAGCGCACCTGCGGAAAGAGAACCGTGAACAGCACCTGCAGCACCTGCCTCGGACTGCATCTCAACTACCTTAACGGTCTCGCCGAAGATGTTCTTGCGTCCTGCGGTTGCCCAGGAATCAGTAACCTCAGCCATTACGGAAGAGGGGGTGATGGGGTAAATTGCAGCGAGGTCTGTAAACGCATAGGAAACGTGACCTGCGGCGTTGTTACCGTCCATCGTAAGCTTTTGTCTAGCCATTGGTTTTATCCTCCTTAAAATATCAGAAAATCCCATATCTGCGTATTCACGCAGGCATAGTATTTCTATTTTGCACCTTATATTGTACCACACTTCTTTGATTTTGTAAATAGGCAAAACGCATTTTTATGAGAATTTTTTAACAATTTAGGTGGTCAATTTATGGGCAGATTGGCTAAAGGCTACACTAACCGACAAAAACGGAAAACAGCCCGATTTGTTCGGGCTGTTTTCGCGCTGTAATTTAATGAGTAAGCCTCTTTTTGCAATAGCTCTTCTTGCCGCATTCGGGACATTTAAGATATCTTGTTGTTATTGTATGAGGGCCTGCAATATACGCGCCCGAGGTCGGCACGAAGCGGTGCTTGCAGTGCTTGCACTCGAATGTGCCTGCGTTCATTTCAAGCGCTGCGGCTATGGCGATTCCGCCGCCCATCACAACTATGCCGATAACGATGAACACGACTCTCATCCATGTCTCCATCTCAAACAGCCCTGCCGCCATTATCGGTGTGATACCGCCGAGTATCGCAATTACCGCCGCTACTACCGACAGCGCTATCTTCTTTTTGCTTTCTTCTCTTTCTCTTACTAAATCAACCATAATTTCCTCCGCTTTCTTCTTGTAGCTCTCCTCGGGAATACGCTCGCCCGAGAGCAGCTCGCTTACCGTGATGTTCAAGGTCTCGCATAAGGGCATCATTAAAGATACCTCGGGAAGTCCTTTGCCTGTCTCCCATTTGGATACGGTCTTGTCACTTATGAGAAGCTCGTCTGCAAGCTGGCGCTGGGTCAGCTCCTTTTCCTTTCTCATCTGTGCAATAAACCTTCCGATCTTTACCTGATCCATTTCCCTTACCTCCTTGACCACATCATAGCGTATTTTTCGGAAAATCACCACCCACGGGGCGTAGAATTGCGGAGAAATTTTAACTCTACCCATCGTGGAGTTGGCTTTGTTAAGCCGTTTATGCAAAAACTGCCCGTCTTTTCCAACGGGCAGTTTTAAAGCTGTTTGGTACCCTTTGCCGCGGCCTTGACCTCCATTATTCCCGTTGCAGGATAGAAGTACACAGTGCGACCATAATTAAGTCCCACGTCCTTTGCGACGATCGGGATATTTTCCTTGCGCAACGCAGCTGTAACAGCCTCGATATTGCGCTCACCTATATTGAAGCGATCGCTCGCCGTTGCGAACATTACCGCACCGCCGGCTATCTTAGCCTTCAGGCGAGAACGAGCCGCGCCCATCGCCACCAGCTTATCTATCAACATAGGAACTGCAGTATCCGCAAATCGCATCGGCATATCCTTGCCGTTCATCGACTGAGTGCTGTCAGGCAGCATTATATGCGACAATCCGCCAATGCCTGTCGCCTCATCGACCATGCAGATGCCCACACAAGAGCCCAGAGCGTATGTAACTAACGTATCGGGCGCCTTGCATACCTTGAGATCGGAAATTCCGACAGTATTACTACCCATTACATTACTCCAAGCTTTGTCATTAGTGTTGCCAGAGATGCCATCTCCGGAATAAGTATGATGTTGGACTTTATATCAACGCCGTCGATAACAAAGCCGTCATCAATAAAGAGCACCTTGTCGCCTACTTCAGAAAACTCGATTATAGGCACGCTCATGATAGCGCCCAACATATCCACTGTCATGGACGGAACGCTCATGTCTATTGTAAGCCCTGTAAGCTGTGACAGCGCATTGAGATAGCTGCCAGCCATTATATTGCCCATCTCCTTGATAACAGAGAGCTGGGTATCGTCGAGCGTCATTACCGACACGTTCTCGCTCTGCAGGAATGTGCTGAGAACTACCTTTGCAAAGCTGTCCTCAAGCAGGAACATTATCATTCCGCTGACGTCGCCCTCTAGGTTCACAAGTATGCCTGTGATGACCTTTTCAGGGCCGCCCATGCGGTCGATGACCTGCTGATAATCCATTACGCTGACATCCGGGACACGCATTATGACATTCTTGCCCAGCATAGTCGACAGCGAGTTCGCTGCACTGCCAGAGCCGATGTTACCTATCTCACGCAGACAGTCGATAGCAACGGGAGAAAGCTCATCATAATTTTTCAGCATAATATCACGCCCCTTTATAAATGTTAATAAAGAATTTATCTGAGATTGTTTGCGATCCTTGTAAACTCGTCCGAAGTGGTGACCACTCTGGAGCTTATCTGATAACCGCGCTGTGTTTCAATGAGCTTTACCATCTGCTCGGAAAGCTCAACATTTGACATGGAAAGCACGCCCTGAAGCTTGTCGAGGTTTACATTTGCGGTAACCTCGCCGCTTCTTGCAGTCGCAAGGTAACGGTTGTTGCCGAGTGCCTCGATGCCGTATGGGTTTTCAAACTCGAATACGCCCACCATCTGAGCCAGCGCGCCGTAATCTGCAACTGTACCCTCATCATTGAAAGGAACAACTATACGGTTCATGTCATAGTCCATAACATACTCGCCGTTGCCGCTCACGAGATACCACTCGCCTGTTTCCGCCTGTGTCATGGAAAAAGCGCCGTCGCGTGTATAGTTTATATCACCGTAGCGATCCTGCACAGCAAAGAAGCCCTCATTGGGAAGCGCAAAGTCCAGCATTCTATCTGTATAGTACAGCGAGCTCTCGCCGAACATTACATCTGTCTTCTGGATATATGTACCGTGGCCTGTCTGCCAGTCCTCCTCGGGTGCTCTCTGGATAGAGTAAAGGCAATCCGCGAAGCTGGGACGAACAGTCTGATAACCAACAGTATTGATATTTGCGATATTGTTGCCATATACGTTCAGTGCCTGCGACTGAGCGATCATGGCGGTCTTACCGGTATGGAATGCTATATTCATATATTACTCCTTTTCAGTACC
>JAZQEQ010000322.1:0-3480 GCA_045539055.1 Oscillospiraceae bacterium
CGAATATCTTGCCTGCCTCTCTGCCGCTGCCCGAAACACGCGACAGACCCTCGACAAACTTCAGCGCAGCCTGCTCAACTGCCTTTGCGTCGATATTCATTCGGGTCAGTATCTGCGGCACAAGTCCGCCCTCCTGCGACAGCAGCGCATAAAGCAGATGCTCCTGCTCAACGCAGTTGTTCTGATAGCTTATCGACATATCCTGTGCAGACTGGATAGCCTCAAGGGATTTTTGTGTGAATTTGTTAGGATTCATAGCGTTTAGTCCTCCTTTTTAGATAATGACCTTCTGTCTTGTTATGTTGATGTTATAGCTCTGCTCCGCAGCCCTCGCGGCAGTATCGGTATCGGGGAGATATGCGAAATACTGCTTCATCGCCGCGTCAAACATCGCCATGTAGTCAGCCACCGCCGCACCGAGAGCCTCATCGGAAATATCCTTTTCGGGCATATTCAGCGTGCGTGTAAACTTACCGCTGTCGATGGTGTAGATTATATCCTGTGTAAGCTCGGACGCGATATAACGCTGCTCCAGCGCCGCCCAGACCCTGAAAAAGCCTGTAAGGTCGCTTATCAGCTGCACGTTCTGCGTACGGAACGAGACCTTCAGCTCGCCTGCCTTTTTACCGCCGCGCGAGAATATCTCCACCGAGTATCGCACCGTCGGCTTATAGCGGTATTTAAGCGCCGTGCGGCAGGAAAGCGTTCCCGCCGAGGGCTGCTCGAGATAATAAAACCCGTCGTTCATCGACTTCTGCATCGCGGCGAGTATCTCACGCATACGCATTTCGGGCGTTGTATAAGCTACGCGCTCAGCAAGTATCTGGTTTATCATCGCCGAACGGCTCAGCCCCGCCGATCTCGCAAGCGCGTCCACAGCCTCCACTACGCTGTCCGACAGCACAAGGCTGTATATATTCTTCTCCAAAGCTTCACTTCCTTCCATGACATAATCGTACCACAAAATTATTAACTTGTCAAGCGTTTTTAATAAATTTCTTTACAAGTTTTCGACATCTTGACAGAACGCCGCTATTTTGATATAATAGAAAAGTACGCGGGTGTGGCGAAACTGGCAGACGCACCAGATTTCGTCAGCGTTACGCTATTGGAGTTAATTTGAGGTATCCTATGTCAAGGATTTTTATTTCACTAGAAGCACATATTTCCGTTGCCGGAATAGTGCATGATTCAATTATGAAAATTGAACGTGAAACAGGCGTATTGGAAACAACAGATTACACTAATACCCTTGATAGTATAGGCATTTTCGTTAATTGTTTCGATAAAGAGTGGATTGCTTTTGGCAAGGGAAAAGAACGAAAATATATCAGCTATAAAAACCGATATGCTGATATTCGATTGCTTATCCCAGCAGAAGATTTGTTAGCAGCAGATAAAAAAGAACGGTTTTTAATGGTTAAAAATATTATCATTGAATCCATAAGAATTATCGACGAAAAGCTTAACAAGAAAAAGGGCTGTTTCTTTGAAGGAAAACGCTTGATTGAATATATAGAAGAGAAAACAAAGAATTTGGTTTAAAAAGTTAATATGCGGGTGTGGCGAAACTGGCAGACGCACCAGATTTAGGTTCTGGCGAGCAATCGTGCAGGTTCAAGTCCTGCCACCCGTACCAGATTTAAAAATCCCACTCTTTTGAGTGGGATTTTTAAATGGCAAACGCTCGGCTCGCAGTGCCCTTATGGCACTGCGTTTTTGCTTTGCAAAAAACGCTCACGTTCGCGGGTGGCTGCCCGATTATATGGTGAAATCATTTTCACTCAGCATAGACAAAATAAAAGGACACCTCACGGTGCCCTTTTTATAGTTTTACAGATACTTCACAAGCTCGTCGATAACTCCTGCGAGGTGCTCGTCGGAAAGACCGAAGTCCATTCTCTTATAGCTCCACGCGCTTCTTCCGATATCGTGCTTTTCAAGCACAGCGTTTATCGTCTTGTACCACTTCACGGTATCCTCCGGAGTAGCCTTGTTGATAACACCGTATTCGCCACAGTAGAGCACTGTGCCCTGTGCCTCTGCTGCCTCGATAGCCGAGCTGAACATCTCCTCGAAATACGCCTTGCAGCACAGCGACTGATCAACGCTTATGCGCTTTACTGGGTCTATCATGTCTGTCCATGTCGCGCCCTGATGAGTAAATACCATCGGCTCGTAGCAGTGGAAATTATACACGATCTTATCATCATACGGAGGCGCAAGATCCTTTACCGCCGAAACGCTGTTATTCCAGTAGCTTCCCACAAGTATCACAACTTCGGGCGCGATCGCTCTGATGCGCTTTATACACTTATTGGAGATGTTGTTCCATCTGCCGATAAAATCCTTGTCAGTGACCTCGTTCAGCAGCTCGAAGCAAACTCGCTCGTACAGGCTGCCGTATCTGCGTGCAAGCTCCTCCCACAGGCGATAGAACAGCTCCTGATACTCCTCGCTGTCAAAAAAGCCGCTCTCCTGCTCGCCGTAGTCAAAAGAAAAGCCCATTGTCTTGTGAAGGTCCAGCACGGTGTTCAATCCGTATTTCTCGCACCATGCAAGCGCCTTGTCGACTGCCGCAAAACCTCTCTCAATAAAGTTGCCGCTGTCGTCTATAAAAATGTTGTAGTCCATCGGGATACGCACATGGTCAAGTCCCCATGAAGCTATCTTCTCTATATCCACTTCCGTGATAAAGCCGTCCAGAGTTTCGTCGCTGTAATCGCACTGCGACAGCCAGCCGCCGAGGTTGACACCCTTTTTGTAGCCCTTGAATTCTTTCATGATATATACCTCTTTCCATGTATTCAGAATTATTCCGTTGTTCACAGTTTATCATATAAATAGCGCTGTGTATATCTTTGTTTTGTCTTTACTATCACGATTTTATTCTTTTAGATATGTTAAAATCATGATAAAAACAGTAAATCCATAACAAAGAGAGGCGATAATATATGGTAAACTTAAGAAAAAGCAAAACTACAAGGAGGAATACCATGAAAAGAATAACAGCGATCACTGCGCTGCTTGCAGCTGTAATGACGCTTACCGCGTGCGGTGCGGCAAACGAAAGCACCGCATCCAATGAAAGCGGCTCTACTACTACACCAGCAGCTACTGAAGCGTCCACCACAACTACCGCCGCAACAACAGCAGCTCCCGAGGAAGCTCCCGAAAACCCGATAAAGGGCGAGGACGGCAGCCTTAAAGTGGACTTCTCACTCGGAAAGCCTGATGGTCAGGAGATAGCAAACGGCTGGACAAACGGAAACCCCTTCAACGTTACATGGAGAAAGACAAACGTCACCTTCAACGATGGCAGGATGCAGCTTGTAATTGACGAGGACATCCCCGGCGGAGATATTCCCTACTCCGGTGGTGAGTTCCGCACCAGTGATTTCTACGGCTACGGAAGATTTGAGGTATCCATGAAAGCAATAAAAAACGACGGCGTTGTTTCCTCGTTCTTCACCTACACAG
>JAZQEQ010000323.1:0-7644 GCA_045539055.1 Oscillospiraceae bacterium
TAGTCAGCCTGAGAGGGCTGGATACCACCAAGACCGGGGCCGCCTCTCATTACGTTGATGATAACGCAGGGCAGATCAGCACCTGCTATGTAGGATACGCCCTCGCTCTTCAGGGGGATTCCGGGAGAGGAGGAGGAAGTCATGCAGCGGATACCCGAGCTTGCACAACCGTATACCATGTTGATAGCGGAGACCTCGGACTCAGCCTGCAGGAACACACCGCCGATCTTGGGCATACGCTTGGACATGTATGCGGTGATCTCTGTCTGGGGAGTGATAGGATAGCCGAAGAAGCACTTGCAGCCTGCTCTGATCGCAGCCTCTGCCAGAGCCTCATTACCCTTCATAAGCTTTCTTTCCATTACTTGTCACCTCCGCTGATAGTTATTGCGCAGTCAGGACACATCATAGCACACAGTGCGCAGCCGACACAAGCGTCGTCATTAACGCACACAGCAGTGTTGTAGCCCTTTTTGTTAAGCTTTTCATGCTGGATCTCGACGATCTTCTTGGGGCAGGCTGTAACACACAGACCGCAGCCCTTGCAGACGTCGAATGCAACGTTCATCTTTGCCATAGTTCTGCTCCTTCTTTTAATAATTAGGAATCGTGAAATTCCTCATTTTACAATGTTAATCCTCAAGCCAGTACGGACGCACATACATATCCACAGGCTTTGCATCGGGAACCTGAAGCTCCCTCTTTGCCGCCGTAAACATCATCGGCAGTCCTGCCGCTTCGGCGCACGCTTTCGCGTACTCCACCGAGCCGAGAACATCCCCGACAGTCGTTTCAGCGCCAAGGTTTGAATTGTTTACGATGCCCGTCGCTTTCAGCGAGGACACATATTCTATATCACGAAGAAGCTCGGTAGCCTCCTCGGGAGTAGACGTGAGATAACGGAAGCTGTTGACAACATAAAGCATCTCATAGCCGAAGTTCTTCAGTATCTGCGAGTACTGACCGAGCGCTATCGCACCTGCGTCGTCACCGCCGACATCCACCACTACCCTGTCATAGCCTCTCAGCAGCGCAGCCATATCAAAGCCGAGCGAAGGGATATCAAGGTTTGTGTTGGCATACTGCGGAGCAACCAGCTCAATTCCGTTCTTTTCAAAAACATCGCCGAAATCCGCTGTACGGAAATAAGGATTTACGATATCAAGATCGATAACGCACACCTTTTCGCCGTTTTTCGCAAACTCCAGCGCAAGGTTTACCGCTATATTTGTTTTACCCGAGCCATAATGACCCGTTATAATGATCGCTTTGCTTTGCATAAAAAACTCCAGATCCGTTTTACGAATTTACTATCTCGATCAAAACCGCCAGACCAAAAAACATCAGCACATGCAGTATCGGGAGCAATATCAGCATAGCACGGGCAAAGGATCTTCTCGGCTCCTTGCTGCCATTGCCAAAGCCCCACATGATAAGCAGGACATAACTGATAATACCAAGGCAGGTGGAAAGGATCAAAGTTCCGACCCACTGTCCCATTGTAAGCTTCTCTGTATCGCCATTCTGTGCAGTGCCGTTCTGCTGATATACTCTGCTGAAAGACTGCTGCGGAATATACTGCGGAACATATCCCTGCGGCACATGGTTCTGCGCGCTCTTGTTGGTATATATGATATCAGGAGCAGCGGTCGCAGCCTGCGGGACCTCTACAGAAACCTGAGGCTTCTCATTTTCCTGTGCATCAGCCTCTAGATCAGGGAGAGCGGTATCAAGCTCATCAAGGAACGAGCTGCTCGTATCAACGTCAAGATCGCTGGAGATATTGAGCTCGAAGCCCATCTTTGCGCCGCAAAGCGGACAGAATTTGCCGTTGCCGCTTACAAGCGAGCCGCATTTATCGCAAAAACGATCCAACTCAACACCTCATTCCAATATAAATATGTGCAGGAAATACACTTAATATAATACCATAATACGCAAGGTTTGTCAACAATTTTCGCAAGTTCGGGAGCAAAAACTTTCATTTTTTAAAGCTGCAAAGCAGAACACATAATACAGCCTCGCTCTCGTCCTCATCCAAAGCGCTTGCCGTGGATGGAGCATATCGCTCCCAGCCACCTCAGCATACCGAGCAACCTGCGAGCGCAGAGTGGTTTCGCGCAGCGAAATCGCTGACCCTCTGTCAGCGAAACGGAGCGCTTGCCGCGGATGGAGCATATCGCCCCCAGCCACCTCAGCATATCGAGCAACCCGCGAGCGCAAAGTGGTTTCGCGCAGCGAAATCGCTGACCCTCTGTCAGCGAAACGGAGCGCTTGCAGTGGATTTGCCATGCAAATCCACTGGGATACTGTAACGTACGCAATGGTTTTGCGCAGCAAAATCGATTTCCATAAGGGAAATCGAAATGGAGTACTTACTTGTGGATGGAACGCTCAGCGTTCCATCCACTGGCTCATTCCTGCCCCTAACAGTTCATTCGGACGATCGCGGAAGCCGAACTGCCTGTAAAACGGCTCTCTGCCTGTCGCGGACATGAGGTAAAGCGCGATCTTCTCGCCCTTTTCAAGCGTGGAATACATATAGTCCATCGTGCGGTGCATGAGCTGAGTGCCGATACCCTGATGCTGATACTCAGGGATGACTATCACGTCGGTGATGAAATTCGCGTAGCCGCCGTCAGACAGCACCCTGATCATGCCGATACATCTGCCGTTGTCGCGCACGCAGGTGATGTGATACGCGTTGTTAAGTACGTTGGACGCTATCCTGTCGGACAGCACCATGAAATTTACAAGGCGGCGCATCTCCTTGTATTCTTCTAAGGTAGGCGCCTCGTCAATAAACTCTAAAGCCAATATTTTACCTCCATACCATTATCGCAAAAAATCCGCCACGCCATGTGACGGATCTTATTTTGCAAATTATTCCTCGCTGCTCTCGTCAGCCTTTTCCTCGTTGGTTTCAGCCTCGTCAGCAGGTACTTCCGTGGGAGCGTTTACCTCTGTGTTCTCGGGTGCTTCGTCAGCCTCGGATGCTTCGCCGCCTACGGGGTTGCCCTCGATGTCGATCTCGCCGGCCATAAGCTTGTAGAAATCGGGACCGTTTATCTTCTCGTGGCGCATGAGGTACTGTGCAACGCGCTCCAGCAGATCGCCGTGCACGGTGAGTATCTCCTTAGCCTTTTCGTAGCCTGTGTCGATAAGCTCTCTGATCTCGCCGTCGATCTCAGCAGCAACGTTCTCGGAGTAGTTTCTTCCCTGCGAGTAATCTCTGCCAAGGAATACCTCCTGATTTTCGTGACCGTAGAGGATCGGACCAAGCTTTTCGGAGAAGCCGTAGCGTGTCACCATGTTTCTAGCAACGGAAGTAGCACGCTCGATATCGTTGGATGCGCCTGTCGATATGTCGTCAAGGATGAGCTTCTCCGCAACACGGCCACCAAGCAGAACGATGATGTTCTCCTCCATGTAGGTCTTGCTCACAAAGCTCTTGTCCTTTTCGGGAAGATGCATGGTAAAGCCGCCTGCGCTGCCTCTCGGGATGATGGACACCTGATGCACCTTGTCCTGCGTCTTGCAGAAGTATGTGGTGACAGCGTGACCTGCCTCGTGATAAGCAGTGAGCTTCTTCTCGTCCTCGGATACCACCTTGCTCTTCTTCTCAGGACCTGCGACTACCTTGATGGTAGCCTCCTCGATATCCTTCTTTGTGATAGCCTTGCGGTTCTCACGCGCAGCAAGCAGCGCAGCCTCATTAACGAGATTCTCAAGATCCGCACCTGTAAAGCCTGCGGTGGTAGCCGCGATGGTCTTAAGCTCTACATCGGGACCGATGTTCTTGTTTCTGGTGTGTACCTTGAGTATCTCCTCTCTGCCCTTGATGTCAGGGTAGTTTACAACGATCTGTCTGTCAAAACGACCGCGACGCAGCAGAGCAGGGTCAAGGATATCGCGACGGTTTGTTGCCGCCATAACTATGATGTTTTCGTTTTCTGTAAAGCCGTCCATCTCAACCAGCAGCTGGTTCAGTGTCTGCTCACGCTCATCATGACCGCCGCCAAGACCTGCGCCTCTCTGACGTCCGACAGCGTCGATCTCGTCGATGAAGATGATAGAGGGAGTATGCTTCTTTGCCTGATCGAACAGGTCGCGCACTCTCGAAGCGCCGACACCGACGAACATCTCAACAAAGTCAGAGCCCGAAATAGAGAAGAACGGAGCGCCAGCCTCGCCCGCAACAGCCTTTGCAAGCAGGGTCTTACCTGTACCGGGAGGGCCTACGAGCAGCACGCCCTTGGGCACTCTCGCACCGATATCACGGTACTTGCCGGGGTTCTTCAGGAAGTCAACTATCTCCACAAGCTCCTGCTTTTCCTCGTCAGCACCCGCAACGTCGGAAAACATTACCTTCTTGCCCGACTGCTGGCGGATGTTTGCCTTGGAGAAGCTGTTCATCTTTCCGCCGCCGCCCGCGGAACGCATGATGACAACTGTAAATATCACCATGATGCCGATAAGCAGCAGATAAGGAAGTATGCTTGTCATGAATGTATTGTCAGCGATCGGGATATAGTCCTCAAGCAGAGGAGCCTCGGGATTTGCATCGTTGTAGCGCTGACGGTATGTCACCATCTTGCCAGCCTCGTTGTATCCCGAATTTATATCGCTGATGAAAATGCTTACATTGGGAACGGTGTAGATGTAGGTATCCTTACCGCCCTTGAGCTGATATCTCAGCTCGCCTGTGCCGAGGTCGAGAGAGAACGCCGAAACATTGGTTTCGTCAAACTCCTTGATGACATCGGAATATACCACCTTAGGACCGCCTGTGCCGCCCGACATATTGAGCAGCGATACAAGTCCGACTATGAGCAGGATTATCACAAGAAAATAAATGAAAACACCCTTGAACTTATTGTTTTGTTGCATTTGGACCGCCTTTCCGAAACAGGAAAATTTCCTTAAATAATATTGCCGTTGAACACAAAAATATGTATTACGAGTATACCTCGGGCTTCAGTATGCCTACATACGGGAGATTTCTGAAGCGCTCGGCATAGTCAAGACCGTAGCCGACAACGAAATGATCCTCTATGGCAAAGCCTGTATAATCGCCTGTAAAGCCCTTTACCACACGTCTGGAGGGCTTGTCGAGCAGTGTAACTATCTTCAGCGAAGCAGGCTCGCTGCGGAGCATCTCATTCTTGACGGTATAAAGAGTACGCGCAGTGTCAAGGATATCCTCAACGAGCACTACATGTCTGCCCTCGATATGCACATGACCGCCGACGGTAAAGTTCACCTTGCCGCCGCTTACAGTGCCGCTGCCGTAGCTGGACGCGCGGATGAAATCTATGTCCACGGGACATTCCATCGCACGGATAAGGTCAGCGAAGAAAACAACAGAGCCCTTGAGCACACACAAGAAAAGAGGATCCTTGTCCTTATACTCCTCGGCGAGCACCTTGCCGAGCTCATTCACCTTTGCCTTTATCTCCTCCTCGGAAATAAGTATGCTTTCTATCTCATTAGGAAGATACATTATCCGGTACGCTCCTTATGTCAAAATTTTAAAGTAATACACATCATTACAATATACAAAAGTCATTATATCATAACTTCACCAAAATTGCAAATACTTTTAGGTGAATATTTTCTGAAAATTTTCCATGACAAGGTGAAGAACACTTATGCAAACATCACAAAAGCATGAACGAAAGCAGATACGGTATGCTTTCGCATACCGCACCTGCCCTGTCAGTTATCCTGCCTCGTTCAGCATAGTTTCGCAGAATATCGCATAGCCGCGCTCAGGATCGTTGAGAAACACATGAGTCACCGCGCCTACGAGCCGCCCGCCCTGAAGTATCGGACTGCCGCTCATGCCGCAGATTATTCCGCCTGTCTGCGAAAGCAGCTCGGGATCTGTGATGCGAATCACCATACTCTTGCTGCTCTCCATGTCGCAGATGTTGATGTGCTCGATAACGATGTCATATTCCCTCGGAGTGCAGCCATCGATCGTCGTCAGCATCGTTGCCGCTCCCGTCCTGACCTCCTGTCGGAATGCCATCGGGATCGCCTCGCCGTCACAAGGCGATTCACTTACTGTTCCGAATATGCCGCAGTCGGTATTGTGCTCGATAGTACCTATCGTATCATTCGGTACGATCTTGCCGCACAGCTCCCCCGCAGTTCCTGCCTCGCCCCTGACTATACCATTTATATCAGCCGAGGTTATCTCGCCGCTAAGAAGCGGCATAAGCTCTCCTGTCGTAACATCGCTTACCGCGTGCCCAAGCCCGCCGTACTCGCCCGTTACGGGATCAAAATAGCTCATCGTTCCTATTCCCGCCGCGCTGTCGCGCACCCATACACCTATCTTGTAAATGCCGCAGTCCTCGTAGGGCTCCATACGCAGCAGCCTTTCGCTGTCACCGCGGCGCAGTATAACCTCGCACCTGTCAGGCGAAAGCTGTATGGCATCGCTTATATCGCTGTTTGAGCGCACCCTCGCGTCGTTCACCGAGATTATCACATCGCCCTCTTTTATACCTGCATCTTCGGCAGGCGAGCCGTCAGTCACACTTATCGCCATCACGCCGTCCGTCCTTAGCTTTATTCCGAACGGAGTACCGCACGGCACCAGCATCGGACGCTCAACAGCAGCGACCGAGGCTGTCTTTATCGGTACAGCACCGAGATAATAGCAAGCCTCTCCCCCGTCGTCACAAAGCTTCGCGCCGCAGAACGAAACGCTGTCGTCAGCGCCTGCCTCGACGCTCACCGCATCTGGAAGCACCGCGCACATAAAGCCGATCAGCAGTGCCGCGCAGGTTATCACCGCACACAGCAGCCGCGAAAAAATCCTTGCCGTTTTTTCCATAATATATCACGCTCTGTAAAGAGCTCCTGCCTTTCAGATTTGTTTGCTTTTTACTCAAATACTATTAGCGTTTTTGCGGCAAATATAAAAGGAAATTTTCTTCGCCGCATGGTTGAGCCAATGTCAAAATCAGCAGACTTTTATTTCCATTTTATGACATAACAGCGTTTTTGTCATACTTGACATTTCTGCAGGCAGGTAGTATAATATAAGTAATTGTAACATGGTGTATTATCGCTTTTTTACGGATAATGGCATGACAAGTCATGCATTCAATAAAAACAAAATGCGGCAGCACAGCAGCCATTGAAGCCTGTCGTGGCACCGACGCCGACGGACGGCGCTGCACTCCGTTACATAACCGTACCGCTAATGGGATAGCTATGCCCTGCTGAGGTATGGAATAACTGCCGTATATATTCGGTCATACCCGAGGAAAGGACTAATAATGGGTTTACTCACCAACAACAAATTACTGACAGAAAAAGAAAACATCTCTGCTAAGAATACGACAAAAAATGCCGCTGTAAAGGGCAAGGCTACCAAAGCGACAGCCGCAAAGAACAGCAAAAAGGCACCTCAGAAAAACGCAAAGCAGAACGAAGCAAAAAATCCTGCTTCTCACAAGGCTTCCGCGCAACAGAAAGCAGCTGCACAGCAGAAAAATCTCGCTGTAAAGAAGTTCAGATCAAGATATCCTGCCGCAAATAAAAACACCGAGCCTACAGCGCAGCCCTGCGCTACTCCCGTGAAGTTTACCGCGCTCGGCGGTCTTAACGAGATCGGCAAGAACCTGT
>JAZQEQ010000324.1:0-12299 GCA_045539055.1 Oscillospiraceae bacterium
AACTGCGATGAAGAATATTGCTTTACCGCCGAGGGCGGTGTAAAGGTGCGTGGAAACTCCACAGCCGATGGCAATGAAAAGCCGTACAGAATAAAGTTTGATAAAAAGCAGAATATGCTTGGACTTCATGACGGCGAGAAATTCAAGAGCTGGGTACTGCTTCGTTCGCAGTGGAATCTCATTCCTGATTTCATGGGCTTTTCGCTTGCCGAAACTATATTTGACGGCGAATATTACAGCTCCGACTGCACTTATGTCAATGTTTATATGAACGGCAAATGCCTCGGACTTTATCTCCTCTGCGAGCAGAATCAGGCGACCGAGGGCAGGGTAGAGGTATACGAGCCTAAAAAGGGCGAGGAGCAGACAGATATCGGCTACTTCCTTGAAATGGACAATTACGCATGGCAGGAGGAGCAGCCTTATTTCACGCTTGATTACAAGGCACTCGAGTTCACTGATTATGTAGGAACTACCAAAGCGTTCGTTCCTGATGATTATTCGATAAAGAGCGATATCAATACAGACGAACAGCTGGAGTTCATCAAAAAGTATCTTGACGGAGCTTTCTGGATAATGTACGAGGCGGTCGAGAACAACAAGCTCATGATGTTTGATGAGAACTATGATCTTGTGTCTGCCGAGGGAGTTTATAGTACCCCGAAGGAGGCTGTCGAGGCTGTCATAGACCTTGATTCAGTGGTCAACACCATGATACTTCAGGAGCTTGTACATAACTACGATGTAGGCGCAGGAAGCTTCTTTATGGCGGTGGATTTCTCCGATTCCAGCCAGTATGAGCGCCTTACGTTCTGTGCTCCGTGGGACTTCAACTGGGCATACAGCGAGGAAACACACGGCAGATTCTACGCAGGCGCATTTCAGGAGCCTGTACACGATATGTATGAGCGCTCCAATGTATGGCTCACGGTCATCATGAAAGCCGACTGGTTCAGGGAGATGCTGAGCGAGAAATGGGATGAGCTTGGCGATGGCGAGGCTTTAAAGCAGACCATAAGCGAGGTGCTCAAGACCGCTCAGACGCTTGAAAACGATCTGGGCAGCGAGAGCTGGAGGATAGATTCCGCCAAGGACGTCGTAAGATTTGTAAAGGGACGTATAAGCTGGCTTTCAACTCAGTGGTAAAAATAAATGCCGTTAAGGAATTCCTTAGCGGCATTTTTGTATTATTCAAAGGGATATCTGATGCCCCATTCAGCACGGAGATCATCCATTATCTTCATGACCCTGAGTATTTCGGAGTGCGGCATCTCGTCACATTCGGTCCTGTGTTCTGCGACTGCTTTCAGCGCAGCGGCAGCCTCGTATTCAAAGCCTGTTATCTGCTGCGGCGTTGCGTAGTCGGTTACCGTACCGTCGTTCAGTATCACCTTGATGCCCTCGCAGTTGTTGATGTTTGAAAACTCGATCCTGCCCCTGTCGCCGTAGATCATACCGCGCAGGTCGGTGTTGGAGTTCATGTTGCTGTGCAGCATTGCAACCTTGCCGTCCCTGTACTTTATGATTATCGAGTTATTTGTATCAACACCGTACTCGTTCTTTACGCAGTCGGACTTTATCTCTGCGATATCCGTTCCGAAAGCCATAAGTGCAAAGTTTATCGTGTAAACACCAAGATCCAGCAGCGCACCTCCTGCAAGCTCAGGCTTTACAAGGCGCTCAACGTGCGCGATGGAATAGCCGAGATTAGCCGTGAGGTAGGAGATGTCACCGATAACGCCGCTCTCGATGATCTCATCAAGCTTGAAGCGCATTGGCAGGTATCTTGTCCAGATAGCCTCGCCTATGAAAAGACCGTTCTTTTCAGCGTAGTCGATAAGCTGCTGAGCCTGCTTTGCATTAGCAGTGAAAGCCTTTTCGCACAGTACATTCCTGCCGCTTTCAAGGCACAGCATACTGTCCTCAAAATGACGTGAGTGCGGAGTTGCAATATAGATAAGGTCAAGAGAGCTGTCAGCCGCAAGCTCCTCATAGCTGCCATAAGCCTTGGGAATGTTAAATTCGTCCGCAAAAGCCTGCGCCTTTTCGATATTGCGCGAGCCGATAGCGGCAAGGGTCACGCCCTCCATGTTGTTTACTGTATAAGCCATTTTGCGGGCGATACCGCCTGCGCCGAGAATACCTACGTTCATACTGACCTCCGTTTAATTGGGATAATGTTCCATAAGCTTATTATATATGCAAGCGCAGGATTTGTCAATATGCTTTGTTATTTTCCGTACTGAGAGCCGCCCCATTCAACCACTGTGAAGCCCTCGCGCTCAAAGGTTGGAAGCTCCTGAGCCTCGATATCGCGTGGCTCGTCGCTTGCATACCAAGTCATAAACACGCGTATCACGCTGTCGGGAGCAGGGGACACAGTAAGCGGTGCGGTCTGGTCATAAGCGTCAGTATGGAACGAAATTATGTTGTAGTTATTATCCTCCATAAGCGGCAGCCAGTAGATGATAAATTCGTTTGCCTCTCTTGCCGAAAGACCCATGTACAGCAGCTTTTCGCGCAGGAAGT
The DNA here is from genome assembly GCA_045539055.1 of Oscillospiraceae bacterium. Classification (GTDB taxonomy): domain Bacteria; phylum Bacillota; class Clostridia; order Oscillospirales; family Ruminococcaceae; genus CAG-115. Next base: position 2,530 of record JAZQEQ010000324.1, read on the forward strand.
CAGCAGTGTTTCTACCTGCTACGCAGAAGCCCTTGCTCATGTCGTAGGACGGACCGCCCTCGCCCTCCCAGTACAGGCAGTAGTATTCGTTGCCGTCCTCGTCAAACAGCGTTCCGTCAGGCTCGGCAGTGACGTTCCAGCCGTCGCGGTAGTCGGGATAGGTGCAGGAAAACTCGCCGCCGTAGGGGAAATCAACCTTAACGCTTACCTCAGTCGTTTCCTCAGGGTAGAGATAGATTACAGGCTTAGCCTTGCCGCCCTCAAAGAGGTGCGCAGCCTCATCGCGGTACTGAAGCTCTTTAGGCTCGTTATAGAAACGCACTATGTCCGCTGTCGTCAGTGTTTTCAGTATATATGAGTTTTCTGAGCCGTGGCTGTAATTGTGGCTGCCGTAGTAGATGCTATAATTGTTATCTAAAAGATACGGCTCATACTCTGCACGAAGAGCATCCCAGTACCCTTCGTATTGCTTGCCGTTATAGAGATACTGAACGATCATTCTGCCATCAAACTCATTCACCTTAGGCTCGACCGCGGTTATAGTAACAGGAGTACCGTTTATTGTGTTTATATGTTCCCAGCTACCGTCCTCTCTTCTCTTCGTGCTACTGTATCCGAACTCGTGCTTGTACAGCTCGCCGTTTTCAAGCGCAAAGAACATCACTCCGTCCTCGGAATAGTGGTCTACATAGCCCTCCTCGTTGTATACTGCCTCCTGATAAGGCGCTATCCAGCCGTGCTTTCCGTTGTATTCAGCCTCGTACAGAAAATCAAAGCGTATCGTATCAACAAGCTTCGCTGTGCCATCGTCAAGCGTATAGATCTCATTTATCATATATTCGCCCATATCTGCATAGGGGTGAAAATAGCTATGTATCAGCTCAGGTGTGCCGTCAAGATCAAGGTCTATGACCGAGGTGCGCGATCTGTCTGTGTAGACCTCGTCGATAAGCTTGCCTGCCGTTTCATTGAGAGAGCGCATCTCGTCGCTTTCATGATATCCGCCGTTTATTATGCTGTCAGTGTCCTCTGTCAGCACCTCTATTTTAATGACATCAGCGGCATTGCTGTAGCCGTTCTCGGTGTTGAAGATGATGTCAAGATCCTTGAAGGTAACTCTCGCATAAACATAGTCCTCGCTGACCTTAAGCCCGTAGCTGTCGAACGCGTCGCCTATCATATCCAGCTTGCATCCCATTACAGACAAAGTGTCAGCATAGAACTCAGTACCGTTGACCTCAAATTCCATAAACTTAAGCTCTTTGCTGAGCAGGGGAATATCGTACATATACCGAGGGTCGATGATAAATTCGTACTTGTCACCGTGTGTCTTGCGGATAAAAGCATTTCGGGCATATATCTGATTGCCTTTGAGGGAAGCGGTGCACTCGTCAACGCGTATGTTCCCGGGGTTTACAGAGTCGATAACATACTGTATGGTGTAGCTGCCGAAGCCGTCCGAAGAATACCAGTTTTCGTTTTCGGCATAAGCACTGTCCATATCACCAAGTGCTTTTCTGAAATCCTGAGTAAACTCGGCAGACATCAGTCCGAATGGCTTGTAAAACTCATAGCGTTCAGGTGTGGTCGTGACGGTGTTTCCCTCGATATTGGCGATCGGGTTGGCTTCATTAAATCTGATGTACAGCAGGTCGTCAACGTTAAGCAGCTCCTTGTTGAAAAGCTCCTCCGCTGTCAGCGCGTCAGGCTCGCTTTCGGTCACAGTCGGCTTTGTAGTCGAAGCGGTCGTTGCAGGCTGTGTTGTGGTAGAAGCCGAGGTGCTGCTCGTTACTTCGGAGCTCTCGCTAGTATCGGAGGTCTGCGGCTCGTTTACCGCAGCGTTGTCCGCACAGCCTGTCAGAAGCACAGCGGCAAAAAGCAGCGCAGAAAGTCTTTTTTTCATAGTTTTTCCCCTTTTCATGTTATATATTGTGCGTGGTCTGTAATTTAATTTTAGCACTAAATCTTCCGAAGTCAAGAGCTTAAATGAAATTGTAACCGATTTGTAATCAGATTGTAATCGCTGTGTAATTTTTGTTTGAATTTGTTATCATTTTGTAATTTTTGCAGATGAAAAAGCTCTGAAGAAGTTGTGGTTTTAAATTGATTTTCATGAAAACGGCTTGACAAATCTCGCGATAAGTAGTATAATATTACAGTAATAAACGCCGATGTGGTGGAATAGGCAGACACAAGGGACTTAAAATCCCTCGGACTAATAATCCGTACCGGTTCGACCCCGGTCATCGGCACCAGCGTTCCGCCGGACCTTATCCGAATGAGGTTCAGCGGAATTTTTATATTTATCCCGTGTATAGAAAAATCTATTTCATCAAATATAGACATAGAAAAAGCTCATTACGAAAGCAATGAGCTTTTTTCATTTATTCTTCCATCTGCTTGCCGAAATACATCGCTGCAGCCTGACAAAGCGCGCTCTGCTCACCTGTGGCGAATTCATTGCTGTCGCCAGCCAGCATTATCACAGCACCGTTTACATCGCCCTGTGACAGGATAGGCGCGCAGGCGATGGCATAGCGGTCAACGCCCTCGATCGGATTGAAGCGCTTATCCTCCTTGCTCTTGTAGACATGGGTCTTGCGCTGTTCGATAAGGTCCTCAAGCGAGCCCGAAACGCGGCGCTCGATGACTTCCTTCTTGCTCATGCCTGATACGGCGATAACATGGTCGCGATCACAGATAACGGCAGGGCATCCGCCTACCTTTGAAAGCACATCCGCATACTGCGAAGCAGTGCCCGATATCTCACCGACAGGAGAGTATTTCTTGAAGATGACCTCTCCCTCGGGGCTGGTGTATATCTCAAGCGGGTCGCCCTCACATAACACATTGACACGGTAGACCTTGGGCTTCCGGTTACTCACTTTCTGGGTAACTGTTTGTACGATATCAGCCGTGCCTTGATTAAAATTTGCGGTAAGACCCTTTTCCGTATCCAGCCTCAACAGAGCGTCGATATTGGCTTTCAGCTGCACCTCGACCCTGTCCTCATACACGATGACCTTGTCGATGATAACTTCGAGGTCGGCTCGCGTCAGCTTGTCCTTTTCGATGATGTCGTTGAAGATGTCGATAGCTGTTTTAGCGGTACGATTGACCCTAACCACTGCGCTCTGCTTGGTTACGGTCAGCTCTATCTGTGATTCAAGGGAATCCACTTGATTTGCAAGCTCATCCAGCATCTCGCCGTAGGTCTCCTCATACAGAGCCTCGTTTTCGGGATTTCGTGCTATCTCTTTGACTTTCTGCCGCATCAGCAGCTTCATCTCAGATTTTGTGTCCTCTATGCGCTGACGCAGTATCTCGACGGTGGTCTTGGTCTGACCTGTTTCCACCTTTTCCTCGCGGAGTGCCGCTTCAAGCTGCTTTATCATCTCCTGTGAGTTATCACGCACCATGCGGACATACTCTTTCAGCGCATAATCCAGCGTTTCGCACTTGATGAAATGAGAGGTACACCCCGACAGACCTCGCTTGTGGTAGGTGCCGCAGGTGTAGGCTGGGTCGCGCTTCGGGTTGCTTATAGAGAACATCGGACTTCCGCAGTCACCGCAGAAGATAAATCCTGAGTACACATTGTCGTATTTCTTCACGCCCCTGTAATGACCCGTAGTCCTGCTGTCAAGCTGCTGCTGTACAGCGGCGAAAAGGCGGTATTCGATGATAGGCTCGTGGTGGTTTTCAAATACGATATGCTCGCTCTCATCGGTCTTGCGGTCAGAGCCGTTTATCTTCTTGCGCTTGTATTTGGCCTGTCGTAATGTGCCGATGTAAAAATCATTCCGTAGTATCTCGGATACGGAAACTATGCTCCACTCCTGCTTGATGGGTCTGCCGTTACATTCCTCGCCTTGCTCCAGCTTTCGGGTGCGCTCTAACATCCGCGGAGTAGGGATGTGCTTTTCGGTGAGATAGTTTGCTATCTTGCGGTAGCCCAGGCCCTCGGAATACAGTTCGAATATCTTTCGGACTATCTCGGCGGCTTCCTCGTCTATCTCGACATTCAGCTTTTTGCCGCCTGTCAGCTTGTAGCCGAATGGCACGGCGCAGAGCCACTTGCCCTCCTTCTGACGGTTTTCGATAACGCCTTTGACCTTTTTGCTTGCGTCGGTGACAGGCATCTCGTTTACAAGAAATCTGAACTGAATGGACATCCAGTCGTCGTGAGTGGGGTAGTCTATCGCGTCGCCTATTGCTATAATGCGCACGCCCTTGTCACGCAGGTCCTCAAGCTCCACAAGCCCCTTGCTGTTTCGGCGTGAGAAACGGCTGAAATCCTTGACGATAAGTATGTTGTGCTCGCCGCTCATCAGCTTTTTTCGCATACGCTGATAGCCCTCGCGCTGGTCGAATGTATATCCCGAGCGGTCTCTGTCCTCGTAAAAGGTGAGTGTTGCCTCGGGGAAGCGGGTCTTTACAAACTCTGCAATGATGGCTTTCTGGTGCTCGATAGAGGTGTTGTCCCTGTCAAGCTCCATATCTACCGAGATTCGGCAGTAGCCTGCTATGTTCAGATTGGTCGTGTTTTCCAATGTCGAACATTCCTTTCAAAATAATATCTGATAACATTGTATCATATATCTCTCAATAAATCAAGAGACAAAAAATAATCATGCGGTTGGGGTGCTATCCCCAACCACATTTAAGCCGAGTCAGACAGCCTCCTTAGCCGCCTTGTACTCCGCCGTCGCTTCTTCCATTGCCTTTTTCATTCTATTCTTCAGTAAAAGCGCCAGCGTGGGTTCAAACAGATCTTCATTGCCCGAACGCATGACGATTATGCGGAACTTCCTGCTCCTGTAACCGTCAAGCTGCTCCTGAATCTCCTCGGGAACGGGTGTATCTGCTTCCGCTGTGGACTTCCACAGCAATACTATCTTCTTACTCTCATTGACATCAACTCTCACGTCGGCGCCCTCCTTTCGTTATGTATTTGCCGACAGCACAATATCCCGTGCTGACCCTTGACGGTAGGCATGATGTCGAAGCACCTTTTTGCGGTGCGATAAATAATGTTCAGCTTCTCCGAAAAGAAAGTCTGATACCGCAGACAGTTGCCGCGTATCATGGATATTATTTCCGTAAGACGGCTGATGATACGCGGTCAATATGATAATATATTATTGAGATTTGCTGTACTACGGGGAATTATTGCTCCTTGTAGAAGACCTTCATCTTTACTGCATCTCTGCAGAAATCCTTGTCTGTTGCAAAATCACAGCCCTTTGCAATGCACTCACCGACGCCGAGATCGGAAAGCAGAGTTCGCTCATCCTCTGCCAGTCCCATTCGAGTAATGGTATTATTCCTGTTTGCGGGAGAGAATGATATCTTCTGTGGGCATAGATTTACGGCGGAATGGATATTTTGTGCTATTCCTGCGGTGATAAACTGCGTCGCAAGCACAACTGAGATGTTCAGCTTGCGGCCTTTTTTCATCAGCAGGCTGATGATAGGAGCTTTCTCCTCCATGTTCATATCCTGAAACTCGTCCAGAATTACAATACAGTGTTTGTCGCTGTGTTTGAGCTTGTAATTATACAGCTCTCTGACAATATTGTCTATCCTTTCGATCTCATCGGAAGGTACTGCGATTCTGGATATTAATCCGCTCGCACAGGACATATCCCAACAGATCTTACCTGTGATATTGCCGTCGGTCTTTGCGTCTTCAAGTGTGGTTCTGATGCGTGAGGTTTCTTCATTTTCCTCAAGGGATTGCAGCATATAGTCAACACATTCTTCGATATGGTAGAATTCCTTTGGCTTGCCGCCAAGCAGCCATTCATCAACATGTCTGTTCTCCTTTTCTGTCAGTTTACCGCTTATCTTCCTTGCAATGTATGATACTGTAAAGGTTTCAGGCGGTCGTTCAAGCAGAATATCAGTCACCTCGTTGTCAGAGAGATTAGTGTTTACAGAGTCCTCTGAGGAGATGAAAACGACCTCGCAGCCCTGTGAAGCTGCACCTCTGGCATATTGAGCCAGCAGTACTGATTTGCCGCTGCCGGAGTTACCCTCTACAAGACAGTGTGCGTTCTTTTCCGGAAGGATAGCGTGGTATATTGTAGTCGTTCCGTTATTTATCCCCAACGGGATCATTAGTTGCGGTCTGTTCTCGTGGAATTTGTCGGTTTGCAGATATATCATCCCGGGCGGTATCAGCCTGTTGAGCTTTATAGAGATGGCTGACGAGGTAGTGTCGTTAACATTGACAGTGGTTACAAGGCGATTGTTGTTGTTCAGCATATTGGCATCGTTGAGTTTTTTCTTCAGTGAAAATGGCTTTATCCCAAGCTTTTTACACATATATGCCAATGTTTCATCAAAAAGATAGACGCAGCCGTTCCGGTTGATCTTTCTGTCAACCAGAATAACAGGGGAGCTGGGTTTACCTTTTTGATCGCACCAGTCTTTAACTGGTATATCCTCGTTGTTTAGTAGGCAGTGTATAAACTCGTTTACCGTGTCTGTACCCTGAAGCCTGTTATAGCTGTTAAGCAGCTGGGTCAGTTTTGATAAATGGTTGCTGCTGTTTATTTTCAGACTTGATAACATTACGTTTGCGACAGCAAGGATCAACGCATTGAGGTTTTGTCTTGGCTCGCTCATGAATCCATCTCGACGGTTACGGTTGAGATTAGTCTCGAAATGCCGAACCAGCTTACGACATAAGCTTGAATCCTTCAGCAGACAGGATATGAACCAGCATCTCACGCCATATCCGTTCTCGGGAAGTTTCTCCTTGCATAACAGGAACTGTATATTATCATTATCTCTGTCGCAGAAAGGCTTGTCCGTTTTACTTACGAATATGGGCAGACAGCTCATAGAGGAATCCGAAAGGTTCTGTGCTGTCACCATATCATCCAACTTAGTGAGGTACTGCTGCATCATATAGTCGCTGGTCTTTTCGGGGATAGTGATTGCTATGTCGTCATAGACCTTACACAGCTTAGAAGAAATATCTTTTACATTAAATGGAATGATGCTACTTTCAGGAGCGCACATAAACTCTTTCAGTTTGCACAGAACAGAGTCCTGCGGGGATACCATGACGATTACGGGTAATGTAATATCAGAAATCTGTTTTATAAGAGTTATTACGCCTGCCGCTGCATTCAAAGCGTACAGCAGAAGTCTGTCAATGCTACTGGTAGTCATATCCTCTGACACTCCCAGAAGCCGCATAACATCAAGTGAATCAGCGGACTTGCTATAAATGGCATCCGTAGCACTATGCACTAGTTGATTAGGAGCTATTAACTCGAACCCAGCCTGTGTATAACGCCAACTGGCGCGAGCCACCTGTTTCTGAAACAGCTCAAACAGGCTGTTAGCGTCTTTGCTGCTGAATTCCATATTGCCACTGCGCAGTAAGGCTATTACAGCATTTTTATCGTCTTTGAGTTCATACGGTATAGTCAGTAACAGCTTTCCTTTCTCGCGAGAAGTAAATTCTACAAAGATAGCAATTGTTGATGCTGTCTTACCTTTGGAGATGCGACGGCACTCATTTTGTATGAGTGAAATAAAAAAGTAGCCATTACATATACACTTTTTTCGGGTCCTGTTTGATTTTAGCGTGGGCTTGTTGCCTAACGTTGTGATATTGTCTGACCTTGAGGCGTAATCAGTCTGTGCCATGGAATCGTTACACTTCATGATACAGAAATTTATTATATCAATCAAGTAATTTTCCCATTCAATGATGCTTTGTGCTATCCCTTTCATTTGATGAGGTATAACTATGTCAGGGTGTTGTTGCGGCGATGTGTAAGCACCATTGGGGAGGCATTGTGATGTCTGTTGCTGAGTTGGAATGTTACGGCAATTAGAATAATCTTGTGTCGGTGAAGTTGACTGGGCTTGTGGAGACGTTATCCCAAGCTGATGTGCAATATCATCATTGGTAAGAATATGTGTGTCCGGTGGTAATCCGCTCTGTTGATATGCTAATTGCGGGTTACCTTGTAATTGGTTGCAGCTCATTCCATTAGCGGGTTGAGGAAACGTATACTTGTTCATTTTTGTACCTCCTGTATTGTGCTTGGCTTATGATAAAGCCTATTTTCATTATATCAGAAAAAAATCGGATTTTTTCGGACACTTTGGATTAGTTGTGCTTTACAATAAGAATCTAAAGTGATATACTTGGGATGAGGGAGAGTGATAATATGGGATCCGCAAAGCTTACCAGAGAGAATAATTTGGTAGATGTTGACAGATTATTGGATTTTAAGATATGTAGTGACAATACTATATTCCTATTTAAATATAGTATTATTAAGAGTATTATGTCAATCAATGAATTGGATTTAAGTATAGATAAAAAAGGTGCAAAGCAAGCTAGTAAACCGATGTTTGATTATTTTCAGGTACATATTTACCAACAAGAATCCAGCATCGAAAATGCAGAGGCTTATTTATCCGAACATCACTCCGGCATTCAACAAATAATTCAAGAAAAAATTACATCTATTAAGGAAATCTGGAAACATGCATTTGATGAAGATGGATATTTAGATATGATAAATAATGCGGTTAAAGCTACATATTACATCATTCAGGAGATGGCAATATTAAAGCTTAACAGCTATCTGACGAAGAATAAACTATGTTTGGAGGATTTACATCATAGAAAAGAGATTTGCGAACACCCTCTATATCTACCAATAGAACAGGATTGCTCGCTTTCATATTTTCTGTATAGATATTGTAAGCTTCCTGGCTTTGCGCCTGTTGATTTAAAGTCTTTCAGCAAGGACGAGTGGTATCGTTACCTTACGGGCATAGCCTCTGATAAAAAACGCGATAATGTGTATTCAAAAGAGCGAAATGATTATTATTCACATGCTAAGAAGGTTATCAATCGTAAAAGTGTTTTTTTAAAGGATCCTTTTATAGCAGGTGAGGATTTTCTGAACAGTGATGAGATCTCAATGAAACGTGCAATAAAGTTTATGTATGAATGCGATCGCAATACCGGAGAATTCCATAAATATGTAAATTCAGCAAGCTCTGACACTATACCATTATTGGGGCGCTCTGCTTTATTCAGCATATCTTCAGTTATAATGGGTGAAATATTCAAGGATGTCAATATAAGAGAAATACATTTACTTCAGACCAAAATCATGAGTGGAATATTTCTTTTGCAGAATATATACCGCCATATTCGTGATATATATGAACGTACACATATCAATAACTTGGAAATACTACTAGAAAATTATTTCAGTCCCGAACTAAAAAAGCTCGTTACAGCTATATCTACTTATAATAAAATGGATGACATTCCACCTGAATATAGAAATAAGACTCGTCATCTGTATCTGGCTTGTAGTATAATACTGCTTAAATTTCGTTCGTTTCTTCACACTGAAAAGAAGACCCTGTTATATATCAGTGATAATATTAACTCCATTACATCCAATTTTCCAGAGATCAACAGATCATATTGGTATTGTATGGTAGATTTTAAGAAGAAAGCATCTGAACAGAATGTATACTTCAATGATGATAATTTTGATGTTAATCTAGCTGAATTTTTAAAAACCAATCTGGATATTAATGACGAGCAGGTTATGGATATTCATAATAGAGTTGTGGAGATATTTGATATATTGTACGACAACAAGGATAGGATAGCATTGCTGCGCTACCTAGCTTGTTTTCAGATGATATATAACTCTAAACACAAGAAGTTCCAAAAATTCAGATTCTCTAATTATTATGGTAGAAAAAAG
>JAZQEQ010000325.1:0-3974 GCA_045539055.1 Oscillospiraceae bacterium
CCTACCCCGTGGTGCTGGACGTTGAGGAGCAATCGCAGGCAAACCTCGGCAAGGAGGAAATCACAAAGATCTGCAAGGCTTTCCTTGATGAGGTCAAGGCGGCAGGCTACTACCCGATGATCTACGCAAACAAGTCGTGGCTGACAAACCACCTTGATATGTCAAAGCTCAGCGAATACGAGGTCTGGCTGGCTCAGTGGAACACTGTCCCCACCTATCTCGGCGCGTTCGGAATGTGGCAGTACAGCGCAAAGGGTGTTGTAACAGGAATAGACACCTACGTTGACCTGAACCTGTCCTACAAGGACTACGCAAAGATCATCCGCGACGGTGGCTACAACAACCTGAATTAACGCAAAAAGGAGGGATCATTCCCTCCTTTGAGGCCGGCGAAAAAGTCCCGTTGGGACTTCCCCGCCGAAACATCCGCACTGCCCGCACTGCGTTGACGCAAGCGTCAACTTGCACAGTTGTGCGGATAGAAGTGTTTTTTGCCCGAAGTGAATTCGGGCAAAAACATAGTTCTTTCGACAGACTGAAAGGAGGGATCATTCCCTCCTTTCTTTTTTATCAGAACATAAAACTCCCCCACAGCTTCAGCCGTGGGGGAATGTTTTTTACTTGGTATTGTCCTCTACCCACTTTGCAGCCATCATAGGCGACAGAATGATATCGAGGGTCTCCTGTGCTCCGTCAACAACGTTCTCAGGAACACCGTTTGCCTCCTCAGTAGCCTCGCAGATATCGTAGGTAAGCTGCGGACGGTACTTGATGCGGCAATACAGGAACTCAGGCGGGATGTAGTCGATCATATTGATCTCCTCCAGCCACAGGAAGGGCGACATACCGCCGATGATGACATCATCAATGATCCAGCCGCCTGCATTGATAGCATCGTTAGCGCAGAGGTACATCGCGAAGTTGAACTTCTGCTCCTTCTCGCCGTTAAGCAGACCGATGGAGAAATTCTTCAGCACGAAGCTGTTGATGATATTGGACTCGTAAGAGCAGCACTGGCACTTTCCGCCGTAGCCGTAAAGCTTTGCGTTTATGTCGCGTGCGAAGTAGTTCTTATAAACTCTCGCGTCCTTGATGCCCGAAATACGGCGGATCTCGGAGCGCAGATACTTGAACTCCTCCTTACGGATGGTGGGAACAGGCTTGTAGTAGTAGGGCACCTGATCCAGCAGGATCTGGTTAGGCTCCTCGGAGCTGGAGTACAGCGCGGTCAGAGCGCCTGTGTTCTTGCCTGTCAGGATAAACTCTACAAACTTTGCAAACTGCGGCTTGCCAAGACCCTCACGAAGCACGATGTACTTGTCGGTCTTTTCCTTGTCAGCGTCCGCGATCGGCTCTTCCATGTCAATGATCTTGAGGATCTTCTTGTTCTGGTCGATGAGCGCGATCTTATCAAGCGCGAGGTCGCACACATAGATCTTGGATATCTTCTCCTCGATCTCAGAGGGCGCGCCACAGCCTGTCAGAACCGTGGATATCTCCTCAGCGTCGTAGCTGTAATGTGCGGGAGAATACGGGAAGTCGAACACACGGTTGTTGAACATACCGCTGTCGATCAGCATATAAACATCACCGATTATCTCAAGCAGATCTGCATTGGTGACATTCGGCGGGATCATGAACTGCTTTCCGTAAGCCGCAAAACGATAACGCTTGTTGATATCCAGTGCGAGAGTTACCTCGCCGCCCTGACTCTTTATCTCACGCAGGAACTGAAGTGTATCCTTGCCGTTTGTGAACGAGTTCATCAGCAGTGTAACAACGGAGTTGTAAACCTGATGGTTCTCAAAACGCATCTCGTGCGCCTGAACAACATCCATAGCCTTCTTGAGGTTGCCAATGTTGATCTTGGATACCTCAAACTGGATGGTAGTTGCACCCGATGTCACGATGAACTGGAAGTACTTCATGCCGATGCGGTAGGACTCGCCGAACATCTCGTCGATGACCTCAAACGCTTCAGCAAGAGCGTCTTCATCAGCAACAGCTCCATCGATAACGCAGTTGTTCAGCTTCAGGCTGATGATACTTCTGAAGCCTGCACCGAGGTCGTAGTCGCGGATCTGTCTGTTCTTGTCCGAGGACATCAGGAACACCTGATCATCCTGATGGAAAGCATAAACAAACTCGCTTCCGCTCTCGTCGGTAGCCTGCTCGTGCCAGTTGTACTTAGCGAGAAGAACGTGGTTGTCCTCGCCCTTGAACCAGCCCTCCATCTGATCGAGGTCATTATACAGCAGCTGCATAGCGGAGCCGTCGTCATGCTCCTCCTTTGCAATGCCGCTGTGCTCTGTGAAGAAGCCGTTTTCCTTAAGCTCTGCGAGCGAAACAGGCTCCTCGATATTGGGCATCTTGATGGAGATAGACTCTCCGAACTTTTCCTTCAGACCCTTTACAAGGCTGCTTGTATTGATGTAGTTGTAGAAGAACTCGAACACATACTGTCTCGGACGGAGCATATAGCGCTCTGCGTTGTCGGGACGCTGTGCAAGCTCCAGCACGAACAGCTTCTTGTATGTATCAACTATCTCAACGATATCCTTCTCGATCTCTGCGGAAACTTCCTCGATCGAATCGTGACGGATACCTGCACGGTTGTTTGTGATATAGTCGTTGGGCACGCTTACGAAGAACGCGGACAGCTGCTCCTGAAGGAACTCCTGACGGCTTGCCTTTACAAGACCTGTCAGCTCGTAGGTGGAGAAGTAGTTGTACTTGTTCATCAGCACCTTTGCAGCCTCGCGCTTAGCGCCCGAGATCGCAAACGGGATGAGGTAAACAAAGCCGTCGTTCTCCATGTGGATAAAGTCAGCAACGGACTTTCCGTTCTCGAAGAAACGGATCTTTGGAAGATCGTTCTCATCCTTGCGGAATTCCTGGATCTTGTATACCACCTCGGGCTTGCCGAAGGAGATGATAGCGATATTGAAGGTACGGGAGAGGGTCTCGTGCTCATCGGTAGCCTTGAGGTGCTTTTTACGGATAAACGCAAAGCACAGGTCTACCATGTTCATGTAGTCGCCCTTTTCGCTGCACATGGTCACAAGGTTGTGGTGCAGCTTCTGCTGGCTTTCCTGATCAAGACCGAACACGATCTCTGTGTGAGCAAACTTGGGACCGTTCAGCTCAAGCTCGCGCACCTTAAGAGTGCCGCCGTCGTTTACAACACGCAGCGAGTAGTTATTGGAGCGCATCTTGAACCAGTCAACGTTTGCAAATACGCTCTTTGCACCAAGACCGAAACGGCCCTCGCGCTCCTTATTGCCGTCGTTTCTGCCGACGGAGAGGTAATAGAATACCTGCTCAAGAGTAAATCCTGTCTCGTTGTAGGTCAGCTTTACCTGACCCTCATCGAGGAACTCGATCATTACCTTGATGTCGTTTTCTTCGTAGTCACAGCCGAAAACGTTCTGAAGCAGCTCGCGGATAATGGACTCTCTGGGGTAGTCCTGCATCATGCCTGTGACATTTATCGCGCTTCTGCCGGTATACATGCTGTTGAAGTAATCCTTGAACGGCTGGCTGTCCACGTCGCCCGAATACAGCATCATCTGCAGCTTCTGCAGCACCTCGGACATACCTGTCTTGTCGCCCGCTGTGTGACGCTCAAAAAAGTCGCCAAGCAGCTTTTCAACAGCCTCATAGCTTTCGCTCATAAATACGCCTCGTTTCTCCGCACCTTTGTTATTTTACCCGCCGCCCTGTGCGGTGCGGCAGCGAGCTATGTCACGAGGCAGTATCAGATGCCGTCGTTGTATATCTTGATGTACTCTCTGAAGGATTTTACGGAATCCTGCTCGCGCACTCTGTATCTCCAGATACCGAGAAGCACGGAATACTGTACGCAGTCGGTAAGCTCTGCAAGCTCGTTCTTAACGTGCAGGTGGAAGTTCTCGCCGCTGTGAAGCTCATCGATGTGCTTCTTCGCTTCAGCAACACCGTTTACCGCCTCATCC
>JAZQEQ010000326.1:0-12789 GCA_045539055.1 Oscillospiraceae bacterium
TGGCCTCCGACTTGGCTGAGCACGCTGCAAAGTTTGCTGAGCTGCTCGGCGAGGTAGTTTCTGCTTCCACAAAGGAGAACCTCACAGCAAGAGTTGCCGCTGAGCACGGCGCTACTGAGGGCAAGCTGCAGCTTGCAAAGCGCGCTAAGGAGCTGAATCTCGACGCTATCCATGATACTGTACACGAGATGGCAAAGGACGAGGCAAGACACGGCAAGGCATTTGAGGGGCTGCTGAACAGATACTTCAAGTAATCTAAAAACCGCTTTATAAAGCCAATAGAGAGGGCAGTTCCCGTAAAAAGGAACTGCCCTTTTAGCTTGCAGTTTTTAATACAAATGTGTCTTTTTGACACACTGAATTGTAAATAAAACGTACATGAATTCCATAAAGTGTCCCTTAATTGTTAGCTTAGCCCTGTAAGTCCACTTTGATAACACTCTTTAATAAGTGACTTGTAAATCTCAAGTTTGCAAAAAACAACGCCCACCAATACTGTGCGCGTTGCTAAATATTTTCAATCTCAGATATCAGTGTATTCAAACTCTCTTTCACTTTATCAGGAAGCGCACGCCATAGCCTGATGTGTTCATTCTCCTGCTTTGTCAGCATCACAGCATCACGTTTTACATTACGTTCTCTCGAATCTGAATTGCCGATAAGGAAATCAACAGTGACATCGAATATCTCAGCAAGCATTATCAAAGTGGCGATATCAGGCTCGTTTGCGGTCTTTTCATATTTGAATATCGCCTGCTGTGATATATTCAGCATATCGGCAAGCTTCTGCTGGGAGAGTCCCTTCTCTTCTCTTAACAACCTCAAGTTCTTGACCATAACAAACCTCCTGCTCACTTATATTAGCTATATTGTAGCAGATTGTCGGCAAATTATAAAAAACCATTTTGTGGTTGACAACAACTTTTTGTTGTGATATAATACAACTAACGGCTGTTGTCGTGAAAAACAGAAATATGGAGGTTATTTATATGAACGCGCTCGTATGCGAAATGTGCGGCTCTAATGAGTTTGTGAAGCAGGATGGCAATTTTGTCTGTCAGATATGTGGCACAAAATATTCTGTGGAAGAAGCCAAGAAAATGATGGTTGAAGTCGACAACACAAAAAAGTTAAGCAATCTATATGAAAGAGCAAGAAAATCTCTTGAAGTCAATGACCTTGAGCACGCTGCTGAATACTATAAACAAATACTTGATGAAAATCCAAATGACTGGGAAGCATATTTTTATTCTTATTTGGGAGAATTCACTTCATTTACTAATGCACAAGCAGGTTCAGTAGCAGATAAACTTGGAAATACAATTCCCGCGGCTTATGATATGGCTATTAAAGACTGTAGTGCCGAAGAAGCAGCCGACAGAATAAAAACCATATCTCAAAAAACATCAGACAGACTGGTAAACATTGCTGCTACAGGAGCAGCATTATTGCGCCAGTATGAAGGTGGCAGTTTATTATCTCCAGCCGGAAAGGTAAACAGCGATCTGTATCAAAATCTCAGACCAACAGCAAGCAATACTATTATTAGTTGCGTACTTGCTTTCAATCCTCTCGAAGCCAAACTCGAGCAGATTATAAATAGCAACAACGAAATAGATGCATCAATTTGTAAAGAGAGTTTATTATACATAAGACGTGCTAGATACCAAATTGCAGATATGCAATTCGAACCATCTGCAGGTGTAAAAGAATACTTGGTTAAAGCTGAACTGATCCATGAATATGCAACAAAGATCAACGAACTTGACCCATCATTTGAAATACCTTCTGTCGAATCAAGAACCAATAAAGGCGGCTGTTATGTAGCCACCGCAGTATACGGCTCATACGACTGTCCGCAGGTATGGACGCTCCGTCGCTATCGCGACTATACTCTCGCCGAAACTTGGTACGGTCGTGCATTCATCCATACATACTACGCAATAAGCCCTACGCTTGTAAAGTGGTTCGGAAACACAAACTGGTTCAAGAAAATGTGGAAAGGCAAGCTGGACCGTATGGTAGCCAAGCTCAACAGCAATGGTGTAGAAAACACTCCTTACGAGGATAAAAACTGGTAATGAACAACCCCCGCACTCATGTACGGGGGTATTCTTATGCTATTCTCTGATCTTACTCACAATAACCAAAACCAAGCACAAAGAAGCAGGAGGCTTTTCCGCCCTCAACAACTATCTCAACAGTATGTGCAGCAGACTCATCACCATTGATGATGTACGCCTGCTCGGGGTTGTTCCAGCCGCTCTCCATATTGGAAGACACAGTCATCGCCAGTTCGCCGTCGATGTATATCTGCGCATCGCCAAAAACATCGCTGTTGTTTGCCTTGTATACCATCGCAAGCTTCTTGCAGGTGATGTCAAAGCTCATCTTTGCGCCGTCCTTACCCTTGTAGAACCAACCATCATTGAACCAGTGGTGGGTGTCGTACTCGGCAAAGCCGCTTATCTCGGGAGTGAGATTTGTGCTTTCAAGGAAGCTCATGTTCATGTAATCGCCGCTGTAAACAGGCTCGGGAAGAGTTTTGTCAACATCGCCCGTTGCCAGCTCATCCATTACCGCCTCAAAATAGTTGATCACAAAATCAAGGATGATCTTGCTGCCCTCAACATGGGGGTGCGACTGGTCCCCCGAATAATCATCCCATGTCATTCTTCCTTCCTGTATCTCTACCCAGAGAGAATTCGGCAGGCTTATCATAGGAAGGCCGTAATTCTCGCCTATCTTCATCATGTATTCCTGACAGGTGTGTCCGCTCTCTACAATAGTGAACAGCAGCACCACAGCGATATCCTTGTCCTGTGTCAGCAGTGTGCGGATCATCGACTCGTATGCGTTGTGATAGTCCATCGCGTTGCCGTCATTTACCGCAAACTCAACAAACACGATATCAGGCTCGCTCGCCAGCACATCGCGCTCCAGTCGCAGATTGCCGAGTATGGAGGGAGTGCCGCTGAGTCCTGCATTGACATAATTAAATGTAGCGTCAGGGTACTGCTCGGACAGCCAGTTATTCGTCATCTTAGCCCACTTCTGATCTTCTGCAAGGGTCAGATTGTCATGGTAGCCCTCGGTGATAGAACCGCCGATATACGCAACCGTGATCTCCTCACCCTTAGAAGCCCTGTCAAGAACATTCGCCATGCGTGTTTCGTTGCCTGTTGTAATAAGTGAACGCTCTACCATCATGTCATATATCTCCTCTGCAGTCAGCTTGCTGTAATCGACTTCCTCAGGCTCTGAGGTAGTTGCGGCTGTTGTGGTCGAAGCCTCAGGCGCTGAAGTAACTTCTGCTTCGGGAGCGGAGGTGGTGCTGTCTGTGCTGATGTCAGAAGCAGAGATATCATTTCCGCCTGCTGCCGATGTATCGGGATTTCCGCAGCCCGCTGCTGTAAGCAGCATCATCGCCGCAATAGTCATTGCAATTATCTTCTTCATATCTTTTCTCCTTTTATATAATGTCACGCAGCAGCGGCTTCATCGCCGTTTACTACGGTAACTGTATAGCCTGCATTTTCAAGGTGAGTGAGGATATCGTCCTCGATATAGAAATGCGCTGCTCCCACGAACATGAACACATCATCGCCGTTCTCAAGGAACTCGATAGCCGCCTTGCCCATGGTCACCTGACGGTCATAATACATGAGATCGAAAAACTCGTTGTATTCGTCCTCGTCCATTCCTTCGGGAACGACAGCACTCTCGGCATTGAGCGCCTCAAGAGCCTCGTCATCAAATGTAGACCATGCATCATACAGAGCCAGCATTCCATCCACCTGTATCTGGTAATTCTCATCACCGATGCAATCCGTTACCGACTGCACCTGAATAGACATAGGGATCTTGCCCATCATCTCATATTGCTCTGCAGCACTTTCGATCTCTATGATCTCTTTATTATCCTCATGCGCCTTCCCAAGGAAGAATGTTTCTGTACCGTTATCCGAGGAGAGCCCTGCATCCTGAGCCGCAAGCAGCGATATGGACGATGCCCAGTAATACGGGATATAATATTCCATCAGACCCGTTGCCAGTCCTTTTTCGTTAAAAAACTCCACGACAGCCTCGTACTCATCACCGAAATACTCCGAAGCGGTCGTACCAAATGGACACATGATATACTGCAATGCGTCCACAGTACCCTGAAGGTCCTCATTTGCAGCGATCGTATCAAGCTCCGCAGCTATCTTGTCGCTCGCTTCGTACGCATCCATAACGTAATCGGGATACACTGTGTTATCCTTGCCTACATGCATCGAGCCAAGCAGATACAGCGTACCGCCTGTTTTAGTGTCCTCCACCACCCAGAACGGCGGTGTTATCTCGTTTAAAGGCTCATCAGGCTTTACATTATCTGTGTCAGAGGCTGATGTAGTGCTCTGAACGCTCTCCTGTGTCTTACCCGCGCAGGATGTGAGCATCGCGCAGCAAAGCACACCTGACAGTATAGTTATTAAAGTCTTTCTCATTCTGCTACCCTCCTATAAAGGTCATTACAAGCATCAGCTTCATTGCTGTATTCTTTTACATCCAGCTTCTCGCCATCCTCGCTGTAATACACTACCCACTTACCGCCGCTCTCGAGCATGCAAACACGCTGATCCTCATCGCTGCCAATGGAATAGTAATAATGCGATATCTCTTCCTCAAAAAGCTTTATCTTAAGCTCTGAAACAGTCATTTTTCTTCCTCCGTCATATCAGACGATACGTCCGCTTATCTCAAATGTAGGGCCTTTCTGCCACAGGAATGTGGAAAGGATTATTTCAAAACCTTCGCCCGGACCGCACATGAAATCCGCAGGTCTGCCCTTCGGTAATCCATAGCCTGACAAAAGGTTCGTGATAACTCCGCCGTGGGTTATCACAGCGGCTCTCGTGACGTCCTTTGCCATCATATCACTGAAAACGATGTCCAGTCCGCTTATGCAGCGAAGCTGAAAATCCGCGAATTTCTCGCCGTTCGGAGGGCACGCTTCCGCGCCGCCCTTTATCCAGCTAACATACTCTGGAAGCTCCGCAATATCGCTCTGCTTCTTGCCCTCGAAATCGCCAAAGTCCATCTCCGCAAGCTCATCAACGATCATAAGCTGTCTATCGGGATAGATGATCTCCGCAGTTTCAAGGCAGCGCGTGAGCGGCGAGCTGTAAACCTTGCCGACATTGGGATAGACCTCCATATCAGTGAGCGAGCGTATGGTCTGCGCTCCGTCCTCGCACAGCGGTAGGTCGGTCTGACCGATGTATTTGCCGTCAAGATTGCCCTGGGTTATGCCATGGCGGATAAGATAAACGTAATAATTCTTCACTTTTTGTCCTCCGTTCGACTGAATAAATTATAAAAAAATCGTATTTTTGGCTTAAAAAAGCCGTTTTTGGGCTGCAAATTATGAATAATATCCTAGAGAGCTGTCGTATTTTTGTATAATATGACTCTTTACAAATCGGAATATTGGGGATATAATATACAATATGGAATTATGTTGGATAATTGTCTGTTTCAGCGCCTTTATCCATGCATATAAAGGGGATCTGCGGAGTTCCGCAGGCAATGACGTAAGCTTAGGAGAAAATATATGAATAAGGATTTCCCGCGTATCATGACGCTGCTTCGTAAGGAGCGCAAGCTCAGTCAGAAGCAGGTCGCAGCCGACCTTGAAGTGACACAGGCTCTGCTGTCACACTATGAAAACGGAAAGCGCGAATGCGGTCTTGACTTTTTAGTACGCGCAGCGGATTATTATAATGTTTCGGTGGACTATCTTCTCGGACGCTCGCCCATGATAACAGGCGGTATCGTATCTGAACAGGATCTTCCCGAAAGCTCGATCAGCGAAAAGCATGAGCTTCAGCAGGGTTTTCTCTCCGGCGGAAGCACATTCATGCAGAAAAAACTGCTTACAAACGCAGTGGAGATCGTGTTCTCGCTGCTTCTGAAAGCCAAGAATTCCGACCTTTCAAAGGCGGTTTCAAGTTACCTGTCGCTCGCTGTTTACAGAAGCTTCAGAATGGTATTCAGCAGCGGAAAGAACAACGACGAGAACACCTTTGGTGTTCCTGCAGAAAAGGTTGCCGCTCTTACAAGTGCCGCAATGCAGCTTGAGGATATCAAGGCAAAGAGCGCTGCCGACAAGGGCTCTGAGGACGAGCGCATCACCACCTCGCGTCTTGAACAGGAATACGCAACACAGGCGGCTGCCCTGCTTAACATCGTAAAGACATCCGAAAAGACTCTCAGCAAGTACAACTGATTACATAACCTTTAAAAGACGGCTTCGGCCGTCTTTTTTTGTTGCATTTAATCCTCTGCGGGAGGCTCTGCAGGCTGCGCCGCGTTGCTTCTGCGCTTGTTAACGAAAAGCTTCACCGCCTCGATTCCCGAGCGGAAGTTTATCGCCACCACAACGATGAAGATGATGCAGTTTATCACGTTCTGCCACAGTCCATACTCCATGAACATTATGCAGCATCCCATAGCTGTCAGCAGCAGGATATTCACCACGCTCTTTTTGTAATTTATCTTCATGTACAGATACTTTTTGGTATCAATTACACGATATACGAAAACTGTGATATAGCTTGCAAGTGTTGCAATTGCGGCTCCGACAACGCCAATGGTATTAAGCAGCAGAAGGTTGAGCACTATATTCATCACCGCGCCGATAGCGGATGATACAAAGCTGTGAGTGGTCTTGTTGCTGGCTTCGTAGATACTGCCCATGAAGTTTGAGCTGCACTGGAACAGCACCGCACCAAGCAGCAGCGGCACATAGAAATACGCGCCCTCAAAGCCCTCACTGCCGAAAAACGGCATTATCATCGGGCGCAGGATAAGCATTATTCCCGCAACAGCAATAAACATTATCGTCTGCATCATGCTGAATACGTTTGAGTAGAAATTGGATATCGTGCGCGAGTTTCGCTCGGTGATCGCCGACATGTGCCATGCCTGAAGGAATATTCCGACTACGATGGACGCAAGGTTCGGGAACTTGTACGCAAAGGAATACACGCCGTTTGCGCTGCTTCCATGGATAGCGCGCACCATAAAGGTATCCGAAACATTGATTATCCACCACATGATAGCGGTCGGCATGAGAGGGATGCTGTAACGTATCATGGCGGTCCTCAGCATCTTGTCGTTGCCGAGCGGTCGATACTTGTGCGGAAGCTTCGCCTTTATGCAAAGGAAGATGATCGAGCAGAGATCTGCAAGCGATACAGACAGCACATATCCGAGTATGCCCATATCAAAGATGCCGAGGAACAGCAGATTGAACAGGATGTTCATCACCGTGGTCAGCATTCCATCGATCGCAAACAGCTTCACATGGCCGCGTGCGCGTACATATATACTGCATACGCCCTTGATACTGCCTGTGCAGACATACATGAATATAAGCCACTCATAGCCCTTTAGGAACTCAATAAAGCCGATAAGCGGTACAAAACCTGCGAATATCGCAAGACCTATCACCGCGACATTTATTCCTATCGAAAATACGTGTTTTCCGTTATTGGCCTTGTCCAGACCATAGCGAAGCACGCCCTCACTGATGGAGAGCGTAACGACCGATATGAGCAGTGCAGACGCATTGATGATGTTTGTGACATCACCGAAGCCGTCTGTACCAAGCCAGCTTGTGTAGAATTTCAGCATTACATACACAAGCAGCTTCGATCCGAACTGTCCTATCGCAAGAACGATAGTATTGCTCGCTAGCTTCTGGTATTTGTTCATATAATTCCTGTTGTCTTTTCTTTTTGTTATTTGACGCAAAACACCGCGCCGCGTTCTCAGCTGTTTTTATCTCTCAGCTCTTTGAAAAAACGCGTAAGCACCTCGCCGCATCGTTCCGAAAGCACTCTGCTCCTCACATAGGGGATGTGAGTGAAGCGCTCCTCAAAAAGGCACGCCACCGAAGCGCACGCGCCGTTTTTATCATCAAAAGCGCCGTACACCACTCTTTTGAGCCGCGAGTTCATTATCGCGCCCGCACACATCGGGCAGGGCTCAAGTGTGACATACAGCGTGCAGCCCGTAAGCCGCCAGCTTGAAAGCCTTTTCGCTGCCTGCTCGATAGCTATGACCTCAGCGTGGGCGGTCGGGGAATTAAGCAGCTCGCGCTGATTGTAGCCCTCGCCTATCACCTCACCCTCGGGTGACACAACTATCGCGCCGACAGGGATCTCACCGAGAGAATAAGCCCTCTCGGCAAGCTCCAGCGCTTTCAGCATATATTCCTCGTCAAGCGTCATGTCTTGATACGCTTGCAGGCCTGTACAAGCACGGTAAGTACCATCCATGCAAGATTATAAAGTGCGATATAGAAGCCGTTGAGCATATAGAACGGCTTGAAGCCTGTCTGCATATAGGGCGAGATGCCGCCGTTGTACTCAAGACCGTAGTTTCCGAAGAAGCCGAAGATCAGCACGAGCAGTATTCCCAGCGCAACACCTGCTATCTGCATAGCACAGCCGAGCTTTATCTTCTTGTAAAGGCTCTTGCTGCCGTTAATAGCTGCCGCAAAGGATGTGAATGTTCCGTCGCAGGAAACAGCCGCGCTGCCCTTGGAAACGAACTTGGTGCGCTCATCGAATTCATCGTGAGCCTCGTACGGAATGACTCTTACATATTCTGCACCGATATCGAACAACTCAGCGATAACGCCCTCTGTGATCATACCGTCAACTGTCTTGATAATAAGGCTCACGCCGTTGTCAGCAAGCTTTTCCACATGATTCTTTACCTGTGTGTTGGCTGTAAGCTCAACAAAGAACAGCATGCAGACCTCGCCGCCGACTGCAAGGTAAACTACCTCGTCGTTATTCTTGTTTACAGCGGACTCCTTCTTAGCATCGGGAACGGCTACACCGTGGCTCTTCATGTGGTCACGGTTGCCGAGCAGCACACGTCTGCTGCCTATCCAGCCCATAACACCGAGATTGCTCTCGTATACGCAGTTGCTCACCTTCTTGAGCAGTGCGGACTTGTAGTTGAGCATATTGAAGAATGCGTCTGCAAGCACGCTGTCAGCGCTGACAGCAAGGCTCGCCGCATAGATGATAGCATCGTCTATCTGGATGTGCTGTGTGCCTCTGGAGCCGTTCTTGCTGTAATCCCAGATGTTGTTTACCTTTACGGAATTTACAGGGAACAGCGACTTTGCCTCTACAAGGATAGCACTTGTTTCGTTTACATCCTCAACCGCACTGTATCCGAGTACCGCCGCATTCTTGCCTGTGATAGTCTTGGACGCGCTGAGCATAGGAAGCATTACGGTCATGGAGCTGATAAAGGTCGCTCCGACAGCAAGGATAGCCGACATTACTGTTGCGGCAAGCGCGATGTCGTTCATGATATAGTCCATGCCCTCGCCGATAGTCCTGTTGATGGACATGAAATAAGTCATAAATGCGCCTATTATAGAAGTAACCAGCACGACAGGAGCAGTTACTCTGGAGATCCTGTCAGAAACATCCTCGCAGTAGGTAGATATGATGAAATCGCACAGAAGCTCAGTCTTGCGCATGGAAGCAACAACGGGAATACCCATTCCTGTGCCTCTTGCGAGCTTGTCTGTACCCTCGTCGCGCAGGCACTCTATAAAATACTTGCCTCTGTCGCCCGAAATAAACGCAAAGTTGTTCTGTGCAGCCTTTACTGTACACAGCTTAGACACTGTATTGAAGCACAACGAGCCGAGCGAAACGATAAGATAAACATGAGCGCACTCGAATCTTATCATAGCGGAATTTGCAAGGTATACAACAATAGCTGCGATAGCGCCGATATGAGAGAAAGCGCAAAGCGTATCTCCGTCGGGCTTCAGCTTAACAAGGCGCGAAAGTCCGTTTGTAACAACGCTGGAGCAGGCAGCAAAGCTAAGTATACCGATAGTGAGGTTGGTATAGAGGTAGTTCATTGCACTGGACTTGCTGCACAGCGAAGACAAGATCGGAACGCCCTCGATATTAAGGTAATAGAATATACCTGCAACCACTGTAGCCACAAGAAGCACAAGCAGTATCACAAGTCTTCCCATAAGGCCCTTGGAAGCGCGTCTTAAACGGTCGATAATTACATTCTCGTCATCAAGATCGATGATCTCATCATCGTCCTCATCATAATCATCATCCGAGCTGTCAGCGGATTCCACCTCGTCATCGATATCCTCAAGCATAAAGCTTGCTATCCTGCGCTTTTTGCGCGCTGCAAGCTCGTCTGCCTCGCGAATAGCCGAAACAGGGTCGCTCTTTGCAAGGATGCTCGTATCTATGAGCTGCTTTTCATAGTCGATGTTAAGCGCATGAGAGGGCATTCTGCCCGGTTCAGACAGATCAGTCAGCGTAACGGTACGCTCTGCCTCGAGATTCTTTTCGCGCTGCTCCTTGAGCTTTTTGTTGAGAGAAGCCACCAGTGCGTCATTGCTGCGGCGCTCCTTAAGTGTGGAATATTCGGTAACATCATCCTCGGGCTCTGCCGCGGGAGCAACAAGCACCTGCTCAGGCTGCGCAGCCTTTCTGCGCGTCACAGGCTCGTATTCCTTAACGTGCTCCTCTGCACCCGAAAGACGCTTAAGGTCGTTTCCTGCGACCGCAAGCGTATCGCCCGAAACGGACTCTGCGTTCTTTATCTCTTCTGCCGCCTTTGCACGCGACTCCATGGGATTTATCGAATCAAGAAGCTCATCGGGAGCCTCTGCCGCCATATCAGCTTCAAGCAGTGCGCGGTTTATTTCCTCGATACGCTGCTGCTTTCTGATCTGCTGAGTTGCGGTCACGACAAGGTCGCTTCTTGTATGGAAGATGATGTCATCATCTTCCTCGCCCGATACCTCAGGCTTTACAAAAGGCTGAACATACTCGCTCTCAGGAAGCACGATATCCTGCTCCTCCGTATCAGCGAACATCCTCGAAGCCTCCTCGGGCGAGGATATCTCAGCCGTAAAGCCTGTGTGGTCGTCATTATCAACGACAGGCTCTATCTCAGTAGTCTGCTCGTAGGAATCCTCCTCCGCCTGCTTAGCCATAAGCTCAAGCTGACGCAGACGCTCCTCCTCCGCAGCACGCTCTGCCTCGATGCGCTGTCTTTCAGCTTCCTCAGCCGCACGACGCTCTTCCTTTTCGCGTCTGCGCGCCTCAGCCTCTGCCCTTTCACGCTCCTGCTGCTCACGGCGGTGCTGAGCCTCTGCCTGCTTATTTGCCTTCTTCTGCTGAGCACGC
Source organism: Oscillospiraceae bacterium (assembly GCA_045539055.1). Lineage (GTDB taxonomy): Bacteria > Bacillota > Clostridia > Oscillospirales > Ruminococcaceae > CAG-115. The sequence goes on from JAZQEQ010000326.1 coordinate 11,247, forward strand.
TCTGCGGCACGCGCGATCTCCTCGGCACGCTCCGCCGCCTCACGCTGCTCCGCGTCTTCCTCTGCAGCGACCTCCTCGGCAGTACGGCGCTTTATGCCCGAGCTTCGCATTGCCTGCTCAAGCTCATTGCCGCCGATTATCTCCGTAACACTGCCGCTGTAATCAGCCGCACCTGTTCCGTCACGCTTTCGGTCAATCTCCGCCAGGATGTCATCAATATTGTAATCGGACATAGTGATCATCTCCTATATTTCAACGATTCTTTACCACTTCGTACATCAGTATTCCCGCCGAAACAGAAGCGTTCAGCGAATTTATCTTTCCATGCATGGGCAGCGACAATATCATATCGCAGTTCTCGCGCACCAGTCTTCCCAGTCCGAATCCTTCCGAACCTATAACCAATGCCACGCCGCCCTTAAGGTCAGCCTTATCGTAAGGAGTGCCGTCAGCCTCCATGCCGAACACCCAGATATTTTCCTTCTTAAGCTGCTTTATAGTATCGACAAGGTTTGACACCCTTGCGACCTTCAGCCATGCCGCAGCACCTGCCGAGGTCTTAAATACCGTTGCATTGAGCGTTGCGCTGCGCCTTTTCGGAATTATAACGCCGTCAGCGCCTGCCGCTTCTGCTGTTCTGATTATCGCGCCGAGATTGTGAGGATCCTCTATCTCATCAGCGATAATGATAAACGGCGGCTTGCCCTTTTCTTTTGATACGGCAAGTATCTCCTCCACCGTCGCGTAGCTTGCCGCAGCGAGCTGCGCCGCAACTCCGCCATGCTTAGGCGTTCCAGCCATCGCGGTCAGCTTCTCATCGCTCACTTCCTTGATGACCACTCCCTGCTGCTTTGCAAGGGGGATGATCTTTCCGAGCGAGATGCCTTTCTGCGCATACAACACATCAAGCTCTGCGCCGGAGGTCAGCGCCTCGGTCACCGAATTCTTTCCATATATGAATTTAACTTCTGTTCTTTCATCCATAAAAATACCCTTTTCGTTCTTCCTCCGCAGCATCTGCAAGCGGACATTCATATTCCATTTTATTATATCACAATCCCCCGACAAATGCAATACTATAATAATGAAAATTAAACGATATTTTTCGCGCACGGAATAATTTCCGCCAAACGCTAATATGCTTTAGCACTACATAATACGAGGTGCGAAATGACGGAATTATTCAGAAAAAAACGCAAGGATCAGCCCTCCCCCGAGCAGCTGCGTCTTGCGAGAGAATACAACGAGCTTTGCGAAAGGCTCACATCAATACGTGCGAATTTCGACTTTGCCGAGGACTCGGATGCCATCGACGCGCTTATTTTTGAGGAGAATGCTACGCTCGCGCGGCTGTCTGCTCTATACCGAAAAGCAAGGGATTCAGGTGCGAAATTAGAGCTTTACGACCTGCAAAAGATAAAAAAATAAAAAAAATTTAAAAAAGTGCTTGACAAACCAAATCGCTTGTGATATAATAAACTAGTCGTTAAGGCAGACACCTAAAAACGATACATATTTGCGAGTGTGCTGGAATAGGCAGACA
>JAZQEQ010000327.1:0-5071 GCA_045539055.1 Oscillospiraceae bacterium
GGGAGAACGTCGTCAGTGATGAGGTCCTCACGGATGATAGCGATAACAACGCCTGCAGGGCCTACGTTCTTCTGAACGCCGCCGTAGATTACAGCATACTTGCTTACATCAACGGGCTCAGACAGGAAGCAGGAGGATACGTCAGAAACGAGATCCTTGCCCTTTGTGTTGGGGAGCTGCCAGAACTTTGTACCGTAGATGGTGTTGTTCTCGCAGATATATACATAGTCAGCGTCCTCAGGGATATCGAGGTCGGAGCAGTCGGGGATGTAGGAGAAGGTCTTGTCTGCGGAAGAAGCAACGTCGATAGCCTCACCGTAGATCTTAGCCTCCTGCCAAGCCTTTTTAGCCCACTGACCTGTGATTATGTAAGCTGCCTTCTTGTTTTTCATCATGTTCATGGGAACCTCTGCGAAGAACTGGGAAGCGCCGCCCTGCAGGAACAGTACCTTGTAGTTGTCGGGGATGTTCATCAGCTCGCGCAGATCCTTCTCTGCGTCCTTGATGATCTCGTCATAAGCCTTGGAACGGTGGGACATCTCCATAACGGACATGCCTGTTCCGCGGTAGTCCATCATTTCATCTGCTGCTTCTCTGAGGACTTCCTCGGGAAGGACAGCGGGGCCTGCGCTGAAGTTGTAAACTCTACTCATAAGTTTGCCTCCTGTTTGTATAGCGGTGTACCGCTTTGATTTACTAAAACAATAACATATTTATTATATGCTTTTTTTGTCGATATGTCAAGTACGAAATGCACAAATATCCCTTTTTTTTGACCTTATTTTCCGAAAATCTCAGCAAGGCGGTCGGCGCTTTGCTTAAGCTCGTCGAGATCATCGTAGTTGTGGCGGTACAGCTCCACGATATAGCTTCCATCAAAGCCATACGCGCCCATGCGCTTGTAAAGCCCTGCAAAGTCGAAGCAGCCCTTGCCGACAGGCAGACAGTCGCTGTCCGCGTCAGCGTCGCTCACATGGCAGTGGATGAGGTCTTCGCCGAGAGCGTCTACATAGTCGAATATATCGCCCTTGCTGCGGCGCGCCTGCTTCAGGTCCAGCACGAATCTCGCGTACTCGCCAAGCTCTTTTTTCATCATCTTAAGAAAGTCAATATTTCCCGAAAGACAGTAGCAGACGTTCTCCTGTGCGACAGTTACGCCGTATTCTCTGCCGATCTCGGCAAGCATACGGAACTGCTTTACATAGTGCTCGGGAGTACATTTGCTGCTTAAGATAGCGCCGTGCAGCACGAATATCTCCGCGCCGAGCTTTTTCATGCTCTCGAAAAAGCCGCGGTACAGCGTCAGCATCTCCTCAACGCGGCGGTCGTAGGTGGAGAACAGGAACACCGACTCCATCGGTGACGAGAACGGGTGGAACGAGGGTATGGAGATACCGTTTTCCTGCGCCATTTCGCGTATCATGGAGATATACGGCTCCTGACCCTCACAGGTGGAATTTGCGAACACCTCAACGGTCTTTATTCCGCGCACGGCAAGCTCTCTGAACGCATCCTCAACGTGCAGTGGGTATAGTGACGCGGTCGAAACGCCTATCTGCATAGTTCCACCTCCGTAAAATAATATCTGTTAAAATAATAACACATATTTACAATAAATGCAATAGTTTTTTATGAAAAAGGTATTGACAAATGCTGTTCCTGATGATATAATAACAAATGTTATATAACAAACGTTATTAAAGGAGAGCCATCATGCCGCCAAAATCTCAGATTACAAAGGAAATGATAGTAGAAGCAGGCTTTCAGCTGATAAGGCGCGAGGGCGCACAGGCGCTGAATGTGCGAAGGATAGCCGAGGAGCTTCATTGCTCGACACAGCCTGTGATGTACCGCTTCAGCACCGTGGAGGAGCTGACGGAGGAGATATATGCCGCTGCGGACAGCTACCACAGCGAGTATCTTATGACCGCGGAGATCGCGACAGATGATCCTATGCTTGCCATCGGACTGAGATATATACGCTTTGCGGCGGAGGAAAAGCACCTGTTCAGGTTTCTTTTTCAGTCGGACAAGTACGCAGGCAAGGATTTCGGTGAGCTTGTCAACGCAGACGAGCTTTCGCCTGTGTTTGAGTTGCTTCAGCGGGAGGCGGAAATTACAGCAGAGCAGAGCAGGGAGGCGTTCGCGTCGCTGTTTCTTGCAGCCCACGGCATAGCGAGCCTGCTTGCAAATAATTCTATGGAATACAACGAGGAATATTCCGAGGGCGTTCTGAACAATGTGTTTATAGGCGTTATCGGTATGATGAAAGGCGGTAATATATGAGAAAGCTTTATGATAAGAGCGAGATTTGGTTTGCGGTGATGTGGATAATCCTGCACGTTGTCGGAGTAAGCGTTGCGGACGGCATTTCGGAGAGCATCGGTATTCCTCACCTTATAACGGTATTTTACAGCATTGCTATGCTTGCGGTGCTGGTGGTATTCATTAAGAAAAACGGATTTATGGATACATACGGACTTTGCGGCTTCAGGGGCAGTTATAAGGAATTCCTGTTCTTCATTCCGCTTCTTGCTATATGCTCCGTCAACTTCTGGAATGGCATTGCTGTCGAGGCGTCGCTTACTGATTGCCTCATCACGGCAGCGGCAATGGGAATCGCAGGAATAGTTGAGGAACTCATATTCAGAGGGCTGTTGTTTGTTCATATGTGCAGGTCGAACGTCAAGAGCGCGATCATCGTATCGTCAGTTACATTTGGCGTCGGACATATCGTGAACCTTTTGAACGGTGCGCCTGTGTTCGATACTGTATGTCAGATCGTTTATGCCTGCGCGATAGGCTTCTGCTTCACGATGGTGTTCTATGTCGGAAAGAGCCTTATCCCCTGTATACTGGCGCACTTTATCGTAAATGCGTCAAGTGCATTCGGCGCGGCAACGGCAGATATGCAGATGTTACATATAATTGCAACGGTGTTCCTCACTGTGGTATCCGTTGGCTACGGCTTGTGGCTGCTGATAAGACACAAGGATATGCTGAAAACCGTATAAATATAAAAGCCTGAGATATTCTCAGGCTTCTTTTTTGTCTAGTCTTTGCACTATCACCATAGGTATGCAGGAGGCATATATCGCGGCAATTCCGACAAGCTCCAGCCACACCAGCGGCGGCAATACATCAAGGAACGGGTATATCTCGTAAAGCTGCGCGGGAAGCTCCGCCATCATGATGTAGTTAGTGCCGAAGTGCATATTGAACAGCATCACTGCGCCTATCGCGATATTTCCGAAAAGCAGCGTGTGCAGCGAGTATCGCACCTTTGTTTCGTATCTCAGCACGCACAGCGAGTACAGGCTTATCAGCAGCATTATGTGATGGCTGATGATGAACTGATAGAAGATATAGCTGTCGTATGAGCTGTTGAGGTCTGGCCATATCATCGCAGGCAGCGGCCCTATGAACGTGAAGAAATATATCACCCTGTAAAGACCGCCGATATTGTCGGTGTACAGTATGAATATCATGAAGAAATTCGCCACGAAGCACAGGTGCAGCGGAAGGTCCGTTTCAAAGCTCCAGATGCCGTAGATAACTCTTGACAGATAGTGTATCAGCATATTCGCGAGCAGCAGCGTTGCGGCGGCGTATCTTATTGCCTTGAAATGCCCGAATCGCCTGAGCTTTTTCCTGAACACGAACACCGCAACATAAAGCAGCACGAAAAATGCGGAAATAGCAATATGAAGCGGACCGAAAAGCTCCAGCCTGTTATCTGTGCCGATAAAGAAATCTGCCATTGCTGCCTCCGTTAGAATCCTGCGTGCCGTCTTTGTGAACATTATTGCTCAATCGTGAATAAATCAACATTTTCAGTATAGCAGAGAAATGCCTTTTTGTCAACAAAACGGTATAAAACGCGGAATATGAGATAAATTAAGTACATCATTACTGATAGATTATATTCGTACAACGGAGAAAATAAGAACATGAGCAGACCAACTTTTTCAAACAGGCTGGGTTTCGTACTGTCGGCGGCAGGCTCGGCGGTGGGACTGGGCAATATATGGCGGTTTCCGTTTCTTGCGGCGGAATATGGCGGCGGCATCTTTCTGCTTGTCTATATAATAGTAACGCTGCTTTTCGGATTCCCTGTGATGGCGATGGAGATAGCGATAGGCAGAAAGACCGCGGAGTCCAGCCTCGGCGCATACGGCAGCCTTGACCGCCGCGGCAGCTTTATCGGCATCCTTACTTCCGTGGTCACGCTGATAACCCTGCCGTACTACTGCGTTATCGGCGGCTGGGTGCTGAAGTACGCGGTGATGTATTTCACAGGAAAGAGCGCGATTGTCGCGGGCGAGGGATTTTTCGCGCAATACACCTCACAGACGCTGGAGCCTGTCGGGTTTCAGGTGCTGTTTCTGATGATGGCGGCGGCTATATTGCTTTGCGGAGTAAAGAACGGCATAGAAAAGGCGAACCGTTTTCTCATGCCTGCACTGGTGGCGCTTGCGGTGGCAGTGGCGGTGTATACACTGACGCTTGACGGAGCGTGGGAGGGCGTAAGATACTACCTCACTCCCGACTGGTCGAAATTCTCTTTCAGGACAGTGCTTGCCGCGACAGGGCAGATGTTCTATTCCCTCTCGCTTGCAAGCGGCATCATGATAACTTTCGGCGCATATCTGAAGCGCGAGGACAACGTTGAGAAATCGGTGAAGCAGATAGAGTATTTTGACCTCGGCATAGCTTTTTTAAGCGGTCTGATCGTGATACCTGCGGTGTTTGCGGTATCGGGCGGCGAGAGCACGGCACTGACAGCGGGCGCGGGACTGCTGTTTGAAACGATGCCGAGGGTATTTGCGTCGATGCCTTTCGGAGGTGTAGTGGGAGCGTTAGTTTTCGTGCTGATATTCTTTGCGGCGCTGTCCTCGGCTATCTCGATGATGGAGGTAAACGTCGCAAACCTTATCGGTCGCTTCAAGATGAAGCGCTGGCACGCTGTACTGGTCATGACAGGAGTGCTGCTGGTGCTCGGGCTTCCGTCGAGCCTCGGCTATGGTGTGTGGAGCGCCGCAAGACCTCTCGGAATGACGCTGCTGGACTT
>JAZQEQ010000328.1:0-5771 GCA_045539055.1 Oscillospiraceae bacterium
GTTGAGCGCGGTGCGCTCTGCTTTGAGCATCAGACGTGTATGACCTGTGAACTCTGCAATGATATCGCCGTTTTTTACTTCGTCACCGTCCTTGAATTTACACTCGATCTTCATATCGGGATCAAGCATAGTGAATACACGAAGCGCCACCTCAAGGCCTGCGATAACGCCACTTGCCTTTGCAACAAAATAAGCAGAGGAGACGCTGTCCTCCGCAATAAGCAGGTCAGCAGTGCTGTCTATGTAATTTATATCCTCGTTAAGTGCTGTCTTGATGATATCATCAACATAAAAAGGGAGAAGTATCATTATTCCTTATCCTTTCGTTCTAAGATCTCTGTCAGTATTATGTAAGCCACCGTCACAAGCGACTTTGTTTCAACGTATGCCGCGGTTATCTCATATCCGCCGGTTTCAAGCATATTTTTTAGCTCAGCGATACGTTCAAGGCCCTTTTCAGCCTCATCGTAATCGGGGTGGATAAAGAACGAACGCTGCATTATATGGCGGACCTCGGTCTTGATGCCCCTAGGAAGCTCTTTGCCATCGGGAGAAGCCATAGCATACTCTATCTCGGCGCGATCGTCCTTTACGATACGGGAATTTATATCCTCCGCGATAAGGCGCGAGAACACAAGCGCCTCAAGCAGCGAATTGCTTGCGAGCCTGTTCTTGCCGTGAACGCCTGTATGAGAACACTCACCTGCCGCGTAAAGCCCTTCGATATTTGTTGCGCCCTTGCCATCAACATTGATGCCTCCCATGAGGTAATGCTGACAGGGGTATATCGGGATAGGTCCCTTAGTCATATCATAGCCTTTTTCAAGCACCTTGTTGTATATCATCGGGAAGTGGCTCTTTACGAACTCGGGGTCTTTATGCGAGATATCAAGCCAGAACTCATCGCTGCCTGTCAACCTCTGCTCCTCAATGATACACTTTGAAACGACATCGCGCGGAGCAAGCTCCTTTCTCTCGGGCTCGTATTTATGCATGAAGCGCTCTTTATTGCAATTCAGCAGATACGCGCCCTCGCCTCGTACCGCCTCGGATATCAGGAAGCACTCTCTGTTCTCCTTATCCGCATAAGCAGTCGGGTGGAACTGTACATAGCTAAGATTTTTTATCTCTGCGCCAAGATTGTATGCAAGCTGTATTCCGTCGCCTGTTGCGATAGCGGAATTGGTGGTGTAGTCGTATACTCTGCCGATTCCGCCTGTCGCAAGAATGACATTGTTTGAGCAGCAATAGACATGACCGCTCTCGTCAAGGATGTCCGCAAAGAAAACTCCGTTTTCGCGCTCAAGTCGGCACAGCACGGAATTGTTGATGACCGTGACATTTGTAAGCTGCTGCACCTGCTCGATAAGGCTGGTCTCTATCTCATAACCTGTGGAATCCTTATAATGCGCAATACGACGTCGCGAATGTCCGCCCTCACGCGTGAGTGAAAGATTGCCGTCATCGTTGCAGTCAAACTCGACACCGTAGCAGTCCTGAAGCTTCTGAACATCGGTGGGGCCCTGCTCTACCAGAATACGCACATTTTCACGGTTATTCTCATAATGACCCGCAATAAGGGTATCCTCAATATGGAGCTCGTAATTATCGTTCTCCTTGTCCATTACGGCAGCAACACCGCCCTGTGCAAGCGCAGAGTTACACAAAGTAAGCTCTTTTTTGGAAAGCATCAGGATATCAAGCTGCTTGTCCAGATTAAGGGCAGCATATATTCCCGATATTCCTGTTCCGACGATCATTACGTCAAATCTGCGGAAATTCAAGGTGTTCATCCTTTCTTTACGGATATCATCCGTTTATGTGGACGCTAAAAGCTGCGTCCTCTTGACATATTTTAAAAAAATTGCTATAATTATCACTAATGTGTGCAATTCAGTATGAGTTCTGCACTCACGCAGAACGTTATATGCTACATCCGCCGTTACCGTTGTAGCAAAGCGGAAGGAGTATTCAATGATTAAAGAAGAAAAAACACTTACAAAAGCAATTTTGGTCAGTGCCGACACAGGCGCTTATGACTGCGATGCATCGCTTGACGAGCTGTCTGAGCTTGCTTCGACAGCAGGTGCTGAGGAGATAGCCCGTGTTATCCAGAAGCGCGACGCGTACGAAACAGCTACCGTTATCGGCGAGGGAAAGCTCATAGAAGTAAAAGAGCTTTGTGAAACGCTTCATGCAGAGCTGCTCATTTTTGACTGCGAGCTTACCGCTTCACAGATAAGAAACATCGAAGAAGTGACCGACATCCGCGTTATCGACCGTACCATGCTTATCCTCGATATATTCGCAGGACGCGCAGTATCGCGCGAGGGTAAACTTCAGGTAGAGCTTGCACAGCTTCGCTACCGCCTGCCCCGTCTTATGGGCATAGGCGCTTCGCTTTCAAGACTCGGTGGTGGTATCGGTACGAGAGGCCCGGGTGAAACACAGCTTGAAACAGACAGACGTCATATCAGACGCCGCATCGACAAGCTGTCAGATGAGCTTAAAGAGCTTGAGGAGCGCCGCGGCTATACAAGACAGCGCCGCAAGAAAGACAGCGTTCAGGTTGGTGCTATCGTAGGCTACACAAATGCGGGAAAATCCACGCTGCTCAATCTTCTGACAGGTGCAGGAGTGCTCGCGGAGGACAAGCTGTTTGCAACACTTGATCCGACCTCAAGAGCTATTGAGCTTCCCGACGGAAGAAATCTTCTGCTGGTGGACACTGTTGGTCTTATCAGACGTCTTCCCCACCATCTTGTCGAGGCTTTCAAATCAACGCTCGAGGAGGCTGCCTGCGCGGATATAATCATCCATGTATGTGATGCATCCGACCCCGAAGCTGCCGAAAAGGCTGATGTAACACTCAAAACGCTTGCCGATCTCGGCGCAGCTGAAATACCAGTTGTTACCGTACTCAACAAATGCGACAAGATAGAGGAGAATATCCCCGAAAACGACACGACAGTCAAGATAAGCGCCCTGAAAAACCAGGGCATTGATAAGCTACTTGAAGCTATCGCAAGAAATCTTCCCGAGACCGCAAAGCGCATGAAGCTGTTGCTTCCCTACGACAAGGGCGGTCTTGCTGCTGTGATACGCGAGAACGGAAAGATATTCAGTGAGGAATACACCGAAAACGGCATCGTTCTTGACGCGCTTGTTGACAAGCTCAACATCAAGCAGATGAGCGAATATGAAATAATTGACAATTGATAATTGACAATTATTGTATCGACTACGCCGATATATTTTTAAGGCGGCTGCGCCGCAGCGTATATTCTTGGGTGGGCGGAACGTGTTTCCGCCCTTTTAATACGCCGCGCAGCGGCAACCATAATTGTTCATTGTCAATTATCAATTACAACCTCTGTGCCGCCGATGGGACGTACGCTGAGCACATGGCAGGAGCCTGCTCCGAACACCTTTTCGATGTTCATCTTGAACTGCTGAAGGCTGTCCAGCGGAACGAATGCCTGTATCGTACCAGCGAAGCCGCCGCCGTGCACTCTGCAAGCGCCCTTGCGGTGCAGCGAATACTCGGCAACATTCAGCGCGATGCTGAGGCACTGGTGAGGAACGTCTGTATTTGCATAGATGTTCTGCAGATACTTGAAAGAGCTGTCGCCGCTCTCCTTTACACTTCCGAGGAACGCCGCGAAGTCGCCTGTTTTGAGTGCGTGTACAAGCTTGTCAACACGCTCGTTCTCATCAAAGAAGTGTATTGCTCTGAGTACTGCTCTGTCACCAAACTGATTTCTCAGCAGGTTGATATTGAGCATGATATCTGCTCTTGCGATCTCACGGAGATGCTTACAGCCGAAATACTCAGCGATCTTTTTCATCTCGGTGGGGATAGACGCGTATTCGTCAGTGAGGTCAGCATGGTCGCCCTTTGCGTCAACGATACACAGTGCATGACCGAACTTCTCGAAATCGGTGGATATAGACTCGATAACAGGAGAGGATGTGTCCTTGAAATCGATCGCGATAAAGCCGCCGACCGAGCTTGCCATCTGATCCATAAGTCCGGAGGGTTTGCCGAAATAAACATTCTCGGCATACTGAGAGATCTGCGCGATCTTTACAGGACTGATCTGACCGCCGTTGTAAACGTGGGACAAGATAGTGCCTACGAGCACCTCAAAAGCCGCAGAGGAAGAAAGGCCACTGCCCTTCATTACATTAGAGGTAGTATACGCACGGAAGCCGCCGATCGAATAGCCTTCCTGTCTGAACTTAGCTGCAACACCGCGGATGAGCGAGGCGGATGTGTTCTTCTCCTCGGGCACAACATCAAGGTTATCAAGCGAGATGCTGTCCTCAGGGAAGCCCTCGGACTTGATAGTGATCTTACCGTCATCGGTAGGTTCAACGACTGCGATAACATCAAGATTTACACTTGCCGCGAATACCTTGCCGCAGTTGTGATCGGTATGGTTACCACAGATCTCAGTTCTGCCGGGTGCAGAGAAGAAACGATGCTCGCCAAGGCTGCCGAAGTACTCGGCGAAGTCAGCCTCTGCTTTTTTATAGCGTGCTTTTTGCATATCAAGCTGGCTGTCGGGGTAAATATCCTTTAATGTGGAAATGCAAGATTTCATAATGGTGTCCTTTCGTTTGCTTTATTTACGCGGGAAATTCCCTTTAATCCTTTTCTTCATAGAACATATGTCGCTTCTTTTCCTTGTGCGTCGGTATACTCAGAACAGGACCTATAGAAGCGTACATCATAACCATCGAAGTACCGCCTGTACTGAGGAACGGCAACGTTATGCCGATAACAGGCACAGCGGAAATAACAACTCCGATATTTATTATACAATGGAAAGTTATCATCGCGAAAACACCGATGCATATCATCTTTCCAAGCTTATCCTGCGCAGCCGAGGCATTTGAAAGCAACTTCAGGCAAAGTACAGCAAAAGCAATAACCACTGCCATACAGCCAATAAAGCCGAGCGTCATTCCAATATAGGAAAAGATGAAGTCATTGTATATCTCGGGTACATAGGTATAATTGTCAGCCTCAAAGCCCAGACCTTTCAGCTGTCCCGAGCCCATAGCGACCTTAGCCTGATACTGCTGCATATAGATATCCAGCTTCTCAGCCTCCTGCATCTCCTCGTCGAAGAGTATCAGCAGACGCGCCTTGTGGTGATCCTCCATGATGTAGTTCCATGCGACATACAGCACGGCGGGAGCTCCTACCAGTGCGACAAGGATGTATTTCCACGATATTCCTGCTGCAAAAAGCATACAAAGGAATATAAATAAAAATACCAGCGCAGTTCCTGCATCGCCCTGAAACAGTACGAGTAAGAATGGAGCAAAGCCGTGTATACACAGCAATATGAGCCTTGGGAAGCTGTTTATCTTATCGCCGAGCTTGTAGATATGCGCTGCAAGCGTCAGGATGTATGCTATCTTCAGTATCTCTGAGGGCTGAAAGCTTATAAAGCCGAGATCCAGCCACGCAAGGTCATCGTCACGCTGCATGCCGAGAGGTGTAAACACCAACAGCTGAAGTATCACGGCGACAGGTGCATAGATAAACCAATATTTCGCCATAAGCCTGTAATCTATCATACCGATCACAATAGCACCAAAGAAACCGATTATCGCAGCAAATATCTGCGTGTGAACGAGCCCCTCACCAATATATCCGTTCAGATATAGCGAGTTGACTATTATTATATCGAAAACGGTTATTGAAGCGCAGATAGCAAGAAGTATCCAATCCAGCTTCTTAAAATAACCGCCGAGCC
>JAZQEQ010000329.1:0-8471 GCA_045539055.1 Oscillospiraceae bacterium
TCTGTACTTCGGCCTGATGCTCACACCTAACGGCGCACGCGTTATCGAGTACAACTGCCGCTTCGGCGATCCCGAAACACAGGTAGTACTGCCCCTGCTCGAAACAGACCTCGTTGACATTATCGAGGCTGTCTGGGAGGAGAAGCTCGATCAGCTCGACATCAAGTGGAGCGACAAGTCCTGCGCTTGCGTTGTAATGGCAAGCGGCGGCTACCCTGAAAAGTACGAAACAGGAAAGGTCATCACAGGACTTGACGAGAACGGTCAGTCTGAGCTTGCTTATGTTTACCACGCAGGCACAAAGCTCGAAGACGGCAAGTTCCTCACAGCAGGCGGCCGAGTTCTCGGCGTTACAGCAACAGGCGATGACCTGAAGTCTGCGCTTGACAAGGCTTACAAGGCTGTTGAGACCATCAGCTTTGAAAAGGCGCATTACCGCAAGGATATCGGCCAGCGCGCATTAAATGAAATGAAATAATAAAGCAGACCGCACGGCATAAACGTCGTGCGGTCTTTCTTTTCATAACTTAGTTAAATATAACATCCGATGGTTTACCCAGCGGACGACCATAAACATATATCTCGGGCGAAAGCCCCGAAAGCTGCAGCTCGGTTATTTCGTAATCCTCGAAGCAGAGCGGCTTTGTGATGCCATCGCGGAGCTGTATCTTCACCGAGTCGTACACGATGTGCGAGGGGTAGTCGCCGTAAGCCGAGTTATGCCGCCACCAGTACAGCCGCTCCATTATCATGCTGCCCTCGGGACGGGCGGCGCTTGTGTCATTTTGAAACAGTGCGCAAAGTGCCGAGCGCAGCTTTTCCGCGTCACGCTCGCAAAAACCGTTTTTCGCAGCATAATGTGTGTTTATCGAGCCTTTCAGCACATAAAGCCCGTACCTCACAAAGCTTCTGAAAAACAGCGTATCCGAGCCGCGGCTCTTCTGCGTTTCAGAATTTATGCAGCGCGTTATCGGAAGCTCCACGATATCGACAGGGTGAAGGCTGAAAGCGTGGGAGATGCTGACCGCGCCGCGTATACCCTCAGTGCGAAGCGGAGAGCGCGAGGCTGCGGCGACTTGCCCGAATGCCCTCGCATCATAAAAATGCGCGCAGATATCGGAGCTATCCTGCGGTTTTATTGCAGCTATCCGCTTTGCAATGCTGTCCGAGCGGTCGTTCTGCGGTGTTATCAGGATACTTTCGCCCATCTCGGAAAGGCGGTCGCGCAGCTTGCGTTTTATGCAGACGTCGGTTATGATGCCGTAGCCGTCGGAGTCGGTACGCGGTCTGCCGCCGCAGAGCGGGTCGCCGTTAGGGTCGGCACCGCATACCGATATCAGTGCCATGAGATCTATCTTGTGCAGCAGACGCATTTCGTCACCTCTTTCTATATCCTGCTAAGTAATCGCTCGTAGTATAATCCGCCGTGCCGCTCGGGGAGCGGTTGTATTTGTAAAGTATTCAGATATCGTGCGTGGGAGAGCCGTTTGCACAGCGTTACAGACAGCCTGCCCTTTGTTGCTTCGCACAGACCTAGTACCGTCACGCTTCCGTGCGGCTCGGCGGTTTTTCCGAGAAAGGGAAGCGGCAGCGCGTCGCCGCGCTCGTCAAAGGCAACGAATATCCTGTCCTGAAGCCGCACAGCGCCCTCTGCGACAAGCCGCTTCAGCACCGCGTGCGCCTTGAAGCTCACCTCGCGGCCTATCGGAAACGTATCCTCTGCGCTGTGAAACACTCCGCCAAGATTTATCCGCTCGCGTTCGTGTTTTGAGATGAGCTTTGCAGAGCTGTTCGCGGATGTGATCCGCTTCGGATGAAGCCTGCAAAGCGCGGTGTATTCGCCGCTGACGCAGCATATCCCCATTTCCGAGGGCAGCGAGCGCGTGAAGTTGATATGCATATCGATAAGCCGCCTGTCGCCGCAAAGCTCTGGTCCGTCAACTGAAAAGCGCACCACACTGCTGCTCAGCGGCTGTATTCCGCAGGAGATCAGATCGCTTTTTAATGTATCGCGTCCGATATAACCCAGCACAGCCGAGAGCCGTTCATCGGAAAACCGTGAAGCTGCCCAGTCGCTGAGATAGCTTAAGTAAGCGGAACGGTGCTTTGGCTCGGTGAGATTCTGTATCGTGTCGAAAAGAGGGTGAGGCGCGATGTTTACGGTGCGGTTTGCGGAAAGCTCGGTCACGGGTATCGCTGAGCGTTGGGGAGCGTATCGGGCGGAGATGAATTCGCCCGAAATGCTGATATCAACGCAGATATCTGTTGCGATATGCTCGTGAAACAGCGGAATGTCGCGCTCGTCGTACAGCCTGTAAAGCTGCTCAAACCAGTGCATGGCTTTTTATCCTGCGGCTGACGGGACATTCCTCGGGGCGCGGAAATGTGATGATACCGCGTTCCATGCGGCAGTGAAAAAGCTGCACCGAATGAGCCTCGCCGTCCTTGTAGGTGATGCTGTGATACATCAGCCCGAGATCCTCGGAAATATCGTCATAGCAGCCCTCTTCATCGTGAAAGCGGCAGGACATGACCTCGGCGGGGCAGCTTTTAAGCCCGAGAAACACCTCTCGTCTTCCGCCTTTTCTCAGCATCCTGCGCGCTATGGAGTAGTGCTTGTGCCGGATGTCTGTCGGTGTATTTTCAGGAAATTCCATGTGCGCAAGCACCTTGTAGCGCACATTGCGCAGATAGGTGTATATCGCGATGTTCTGTCCCTTTTCAAAGTAGCTTCGCCTTGTAAGGGTCATGGCTTCGGTGTGGTCGATAAGCGAGATTATCCGCACCGCGTCTATTACCCAGCAGAATTCCGCGCTGCTGTAGATACTTCGTGCCGCGCCTTTGAGTGCTTCGTAGGTCGGAACAGGCAGCGAGCATCTGTCGCCGCCGCAGCTTATCAGCGGATCGGTAAACAGTGCGTATCGCCCCGATAGCTGAAAATGTATGTTGTTCGTGAAGTTCATTGTCGTCCCTCCGTAGTGAGATTATACGACAAAATCCGACAAATACGCAATTGACGTAGTAGACAAATCGCAAAAGCAGAAAAGACCGCGGCTGCTTTGCGCGAGCGGCGGTCTTTGTGCATTGTATACAGCTTTTCGTGAGCTATTTTGTGCAGATATGTTATTCGCCTCGGAAAGCTCGTTTTTTTGCTTGTTTATATCGCACTAATTTCAGGACGTTTTTTCGTGCAACATGATATTCAGATAAGGTCCTTGCGCATCAGGCTCTGAACTATTTCAGCCTTGTGGCGGAGCTGGAGCTGCGTGTGGATGTGGAAATTATCCCTGTGCAGCACCATCTGCACCTCCACGGGTAAAGAAAGGAAGAAAGCGCGCGAGGACGAGCTGCGGTTTATAAGGTGATGAAGGCTGTTGTAAAGCATAAAATTATCCCTCCCGCATAAGTCTATGCGGAAGGGACAGGCAGTATTCGTTTTAACGGCTTCTGATACGTTCGCCTATGAGCTTTTCCATGAATTCCTCACTGTGGAGCGGTCTGCCGTTGAACACACCCTCCATAAGGTCGATCTCGTACTTTTTCACGTTGTTGAACAGCGCGGGGCTGTCAACGTTCTTTGCGCATACGGCGATGCCCTTTTCGTGTGCAAATCTGATGACAGACTGCAGGAAGAACGCCGATACAGCGTCGTCAACAAAGCGGTTTGGGCGTATCTTGATGGTCTTGACGGACGGGTTTTCAAGCGGCGCGATGGTGAAATAGCTTTCGCCGATATCGTCCGCGATGATATTAACTCCTATCTTTGCCATCTGCTGAAGGAACATATTTCCCGCGTAAAGAGTGCGCTCGCCCTCCGATACAGCCACGCTTATCGCGTTAGGCGGCAGGGAATACTCTAACAGCGAGCTTCTTATAGCCTCGATACTGGTTTCGGTGCTGAGGATGTTTTCGGGTACTGCGAAGCTTACTCTGAAGTGGCTGACGCCTGCCTCGCGCACAGTCGCGCAGAAGCGGCACGCCTTATCCACAGAGAAGCAGTACAGCTCCTTTGCAAGCCCAAGCTGCTCTATAACAGGCTGGAACTGGTCGCGCGGCACGGTGATGTCGCCGTTTGTCCAGTAAAGGTTAGCCTCGCAGCAGTGAAGCTCGCCCGTATTGATATCGATAACAGGCTGATAGAGATAATAGAAGCCCTCGAAGTCGTTCTCGGCAGCCTCGGCTATCAGCTTTTTCACAAGGCGCGTGTTTCCGAGCTGCTCCTCAAGCCCCTCGGAATAACACACCGCATCATCAAGTCCGCGCTCCTTTGCAAGGCGCAGTGTACGCGTTGCGGCACTGATGCAGTTGTCGGCATTGGCGGCGTCGGTGGGGTATATGGTGATGCCTGCGTAGACCTGAAGCAGCTGCTCGTTCTCGTCGAGGTACCACGGCGAACGGAACTTTGTGAGTATCGCCTGTGCGAACTGCTTTGCTTCCTCGCGCTGAGCACCGCTGAGCGTGAGCAGAAGTATATCGCTGCCGAAGCGGTACACTTTTTTCGCAGCAGAGCAGGGTACAGCCGAGATGTAGCCCGCAAAGCTCTGCAATACGTTGTCTGCGTATTCCCAGCCATATATCTCGGATATGGATTTGATGTTTGATATCTCGAAAGCGAGCACAGCACCGTTGCTGCTGTTTGCTATCTCGTCGGTAAAGTCGCGCTCGAACATACTTCTGTTCGGAATGCCTGTCGCAGCGTCGTAATACGCGATGCGCTCAAGTCTTGCGCGCGAGGTGGAGAGCTCGTCTTCGGTGAATATCTTATAGATCACCGCGGAAAGTATCTGGGTGATGTTTTTCAGAAGCTTTCTTTCGCGGTTTGACCATGTCCTGTCGCTCTTGTCGGAGGTGTAGATTATGATGCCCTTATCCGAGCCGTTCGCGTGGGTCCTGACCAGCACGCAGCTGAGATTTTTGCCGTCGTCGTCAGTGCCGATAGTGCTGCGGTCGGTGCAGACGATACCGCTGTAATCAAGCTCCTCGCGCACCGCGCTTATATCGGGAGTTCCGCACACGACAGGCAGCAGCATACCCGAGATGTCCCAGCTGTACACCTTTTCGGGGATCTCGTTCTCGCTGCAGAAAAGCATATCGGAAAGCCCGAAATACTCGGATATCAGCGGCAGAAGTCCCGAAACAGCCGCCTTTGTGTCGGCGCTGTTCAGGATGAGCGAATACACGTTGTTTACAAGTATCTGGTCCTCGAACGTCTGTCCCAGCAGCTTGTTTGCGTTCTGGGAGTACTCCATCTCGTCGACCAGTACGACATAGCTGTTTGCAATGCCGCCTACCGTCTGTGCCATAGTTTCGAGCAGCTCCGCACTGTTGTCTACTATCTCCTGCGTATCGCCTGCGATCACCCACGAAGCCACCGTCTGATGGCGCACACGGATGCTCTTTTTGCGCTGGAAGTTCATCTTGCCGAGATTGAAGTGCTTGTCGGTCTTTCCTGTTGCAAGGATAGCCTTTCCGCTGTTGTCGATGATAGCGGAGAACAGCCCCTTTATCTTCACGAACGGATTCTGTATGCGCACGAGATAATCCTCGCCGAGGATATCGCGCAGCGTCAGCTTCGAGTCGCTGTCGGAAAGCCTTTCCGCGTGCTTTGCACGGAAACGGCGCAGTACAGCGTCCTCGGCGTCACAGTCGAGGTAGTCTGATACATTGAACATCATGCCGTTTATGCTTTGGAGCACGTTGTTTTCGGCTCTTACAGCCTCGCCCGTGATGTAATACCATATATATTCGCCGCCTGTTTTAAGGCGCGAATGCAGCTTTATCTCGCTGCCCGAGCCGTTTACGATATCGTTTATTACCTCACAGAAGGGCTGATAATCGTCGGGATGGACTATATCACCGAACTTTATCTCAAGACCCTCGCCGAACGGATTTGCGCCCGAGAGTATATCGGCGGGGAAGCCCAGCCTGAATTTCATGCAGAAAGCCACATTACCGCTGCCGTACACGGCTCTTTCAAGCTCTGTCAAGTCTATCACCTCTTTAGTGAAATCGTTAAAAAATTATCTAGCAATAAGCGCAGTTATGCGCGAAATCATCTTATGTATCTATTTTACCATAAAACTTTCAACATTTCAAGGGGTAATTTGTGATTTTCGCGAAAATTTCACAAAAAAACGGACTTTTGTCGAAGTCCGTTTTTTCTATATGTCTACCCCAATTATTTGTTTAATCAAGTGTTAGTCTTGCATACATACCGATGACCTCATCGTCGCGGAAAAGCACTATAATGCCCTCGCCATGAAATTCAAGACGATACTCCGTGCCATCGGGCGAAGTATAGCTGGTGTTTGTCACAGGCAGACCGACTACCTTTTCGGGCAGTTCTGCCTCGTTGCCGAGACCGACAAAGAATTCGCTGCCGATATCTAATCTATATAGCTGAGATCGTCGGCTATATAGATAGAGCGTCCGTCTGTACTGTTCTGTGCGGCGGCGGAGGCTGCCGTTGCTTTCATGTAGCCGCCTATAAGGTCAAAGCCGCCGTTTCCGTTGTCGCGTGACAGCAGGAGGTAATCCTCGCTGCTGAAGTCCAGCCAGTATTCCGTGCCGCTTGCGTCAAAGACGTTCATGCACTCGATAACAGGCACGTCAACGGGACCTGTAACGTCATAAAGAATGTACTTCACATCGTCGTATACAAGCTCGCTCAGATCGTCCGACAGGATGAATGAGAGCTCCGATTCGATATCCTGCACGACATCCTGAGCCACATCATCCGAAGCAGTCATATCCTCGGTGGGCGCGAAGGTCTCCGAGCCTGCGTTTACCGCGGTGGTAGTAACGACCGAAGTCGGAGCGCCTGTCATCTCTGCGACATCGTCAGTTATCACATCATCAACTATAACATCATAAACATCATCGCAGCACGCGTCATCCGCTGCTATTTCATCAGCTGCATCGCAGTCGTTCTCAGGCTCTGAGATCGGAGCGTTTGTAGCGTTATCGCTGTCGGATTTCGGTTCAAGCTCCATGTCGTAGTCAGCGGGAACTTCGTCAGCGGGATATTCGGGAGCAAAGTCCACAGCCGCGTCCATTGCCGCCTCGTTATAAGCGCTGTCCTCGAATGCGTTTCCGCCTGCCACGTTAGACTCGCTGGCGGTGAGGTTCGAGTTGCCGCCCGAAAGCCTCGGAACGATATTTATCGCAGCAACGGAGATAACTGCACAAGCGGCTACCGCGCCGCCGATATAAGCGATCTTTTTAAATGGTATTGCCTTTTTCTCGGGAGCCTTTGCCTGCTCCAGAATATTTTTCTTCATGCGCTCCAGCTGTTCTGCCGAGGGGCCCATGATCTCTATACTGTTTTTGTATTCTTCCTTGAAGTTCATCAGAAATCGACCTCCTTCAGCATTGGTTTAAGCATATCGCGCGCTCGGCTGAGCTGTGATTTCACAGTAGCCTCGCGGATGCCTGTGGCTTTACTTATCTGCGCCACCGACATATCTTCAAAGTAGAAAAGGTGAATTACGGTACGGTATTTTTCGGGAAGCTGCATCACAGCGCCCATGACAGCATTTTTCTGCTCGATCTTGTCTATATCGCCGTCGCTGCCTGGGATATCCCCGTTCTCCTCCATGTTTTCCAGACCCTCGTCTGAGGCTCGGTGTCTGTACCAAGCAGAGGTGACGAGATTTTTCGTGCAGTTTATCGCACAGCGTATCAGCCACGCCTTTCGGTGCTCCTCGTCGTTGTAGGTCATGTCCGCGTGGTAGTATTTCAGGAATACGTCCTGCGTGATGTCCTCAGCATCGTGAGCGCTTCCAAGGCGCGAGAAAGCTATCCTATACACCATCGGCATATAGAATTCCATCACCTGTTCAAAGCTTTCGCTTGCCTTTAGTGATATTGTGTCCATAAGCTTATTTCTCCGTCCGAATTCATAAGTAAAACCATGTATGCTGTAAAAAGGTTGCAAAAATAATTTATAATTGACAATGTACAATTGATAATTATGGTGTACGACTTCGTCGGACATTATTTAATAATGTGCCGCAAAGCGGCACACCTTAATTGTCCATTGTTCATTATCAATTGTCAATTAAATTACCGCGTGTGCGTGTCTTGTTACATGACAGCCGATGTTGACCGCGACAGGCAGTCCTGCGATGTGGGTCGCGCTCTTTTCGATGTTCACATACAGCGCCGTGACAGTGCCGCCGAAGCCCTGCGAGCCTATACCGAGCCTGTTGATGCTATCCAGCATCTCCTGCTCCATTTTAGCGTACTCGGGGTCGGGGTTGCGCAGTGCGAGGTCGCGGCAGAGCGCCTTTTTCGCAAGGTATGCGCTGTACTCGAAGTCGCCGCCGATGCCCACTCCCACAACAATGGGAGGGCAGGGGTTGCTTCCTGCGAGGGAAACTGTCTCGGTGACAAAGCCGACGATGTCCTCGCGCGTTGCGGAGGGTGTGAACATCTTAAGGCGGCTCATATTCTCACTGCCGAAGCCCTTG
>JAZQEQ010000330.1:0-14287 GCA_045539055.1 Oscillospiraceae bacterium
CATAACTCATATAGTGCGCCATAATACGGCTGTTGGAATATCCGAGTGCCTTAAGCGTGCCGACATGGGTACGATTCTCCTCCACCATTCTCGACATGGTTGTAAGACATACGAGTGCAGCAACCAACAGGAAGAATATCGGGAATATCATTGCGATCTGGTCGATTCGCTCAGCATTGCTTGCATATTCCGAATAGCCGGAATTATCATCGCGGTTGAATACATACCACTTTGCATCACCTGCGTCGGCTATCTCCTGCTTTGCATCAGCTATCTCTTTTTCTGCGTCTGCTATCTCTGTGTTGAAGGTCTCAAGACCTTCCTCGTATTCCTTCTTACCGTCAGCAAGCTTTACCTTTGCGTCCTCGAGCTCAGCAAGACCTTCTTCGTACTGCTTTACTCCATCCTCATACTCCAGACGCTTTTCTTCCAGAGTTGCAACACCGTCAAGATACTCCTGCTTGCCCTCCATAAAGGTCCTGTATCCGTCCTCGTACTCAGCAAGACCCTCGTTGTACTGCGCCCAGCCTTCATCTATCTGCTGCTGTGCAGCATTAAGCTGCGCCTCGCCGTCTGAGAGCACCGCCTCGTTTGCCTCTATCTCAGCCAAGCCTGCAGCCAGCTGTGCTTTTGCCGCATCAAGCTGAAGCTTTGTCTGATCGAGCACAGCGCGGTTGGTCTCAAACTCTACTTTTTGTTGAATTATAAGCGGATTATCCTCACCGTAAATCAAAACAGCCTGTTTCAGCTGCTCCTCTCCTGCGAGGAAAGCCGCCATTCCCTGCTCATACTGAGCATAGCCAGCCTCGTATTCGGCAAGACCGTTTTCGAGCTCTTCCCTGCCTGCTTCAAGCTGCGCTCTGGCATCGGCAAGCTCTGCTTTATTCAGGTCAATTTCTGCCTGACCCTCTTCAAGCTGTGCTTTGCTGTCATCGAGAAGCTGCTTTGCATCAGCAAGCTCCTTTTCGCCGTCAGCTATCTCCTTTGCGGCATCGGCAAGCTCCTTTTCTGCATCAGCAAGCTGGACCGCGCCGTCGTCGAGCTCTGCTTTTGCATCAGCAAGCTCCTTTTCGCCGTCCTTTATCTGCTGCTCGGCATCCTCGATCTCTGCCTTTGCGTCAGCAAGCTCCTGCTCGCCCTCTGCCTTCGCATCGGCAAGCTCTTTTTCACCGTCCGCAAGCTTTTCAAGCGCCTCACCCAGCACCTCGTCATATCGGATATTGCTGCGTGAGATACCAAGCTCCTCTAGCTTTTCGATTATCTCATCGCGGAGCTGCTCATATTCATCAGAATAGCTCTGCATCGCTGTCAGTTCATCCGATTTAATATATATCTCAGAGTATACTTCTTGCGAAAAATTACTCTCCGAAATATACATAAATGCATCAAGCGCACCGTCACCGATGGTCGTACTGCCCTTCTGGGTCATAGAAATAAACATAGGAGTGTCGAAAGTGCCTACGATAGTATACTCCTCATACGCAAGCGGAAATTCCTCTGCATCAGTGAGATCAACAAGCGATACCGTATCGCCTATCTTGAAGCCGTCCTGAAGCCTGTTTCCACTTATCAGACACTCGTTTTCCGCCTCCGGCAGCCTGCCCTCATAAAGGAGTATCTTATTCACCTTATCATCATTCCATGAATAAACACGTGTAAGATATTCCTTATCATTATAATGCACCGCAAGATCGGAATATTTCGAGGTATACACCTCCGACACACCGTCTATCTCCTTTATCGCCGCCGCATCGTCATCGGTAAGTCCGAATGTTGACAGCACACGAAGATCAAACAGCTCCTGTCTGTCATAGAAATTATCCGCGGATATCTTCATATCATTGCCTGTCGCCTTGATACCGCTGAAAAAGCCTACACCTATCATACATATAAGCAGTATCGACATAAAACGGCCCTTGGAATGAGCTATCTCACGGAAGATATTTTTGTTAATCGCCTTCAAGCCTCTACCTCCGTTACCACTCTATTTCTTCAACGGGAGTAGGGTTCTCATTCATTATGACCTTACTTACCTTGCTGTTTTTGATCTTGATGACCCTGTCCGCCATAGGTGCGATCGCCGAATTGTGAGTAACAAGTATCACGGTCATGCCGTCCTTGCGGCAGGTGTCCTGCAGAAGCTTCAGAATTACCTTACCGGTGTTGTAGTCCAGAGCACCTGTCGGCTCGTCACACAAAAGCAGCTTCGGGCGCTTGCTGAGCGCTCTTGCGATGGACACTCGCTGCTGCTCACCGCCAGAAAGCTGTGCAGGGAAATTGTCAAGACGCTCGCCGAGACCTACCTTTTCCAGTATCTCAGCGGCAGGGATAAAGTCCTTTGTTGTCTGCACTGCAAGCTCTACGTTCTCCTTTGCGGTAAGATTGGGGAGCAAATTGTAGAACTGGAAAATAAAGCCGATATCATGGCGGCGGTATTCTGTAAGCTGCTTTCTGTTGTAGCCGTCTACACGAGCGCCGTCAACGCTGATAACGCCCTCGTCACAGGTATCCATGCCGCCCAGCATATTAAGTACCGTCGTCTTGCCCGAGCCGCTGGGGCCTACGATTATTACAAACTCGCCCTTTTCTATGTCAAACGTCATGCCGTCGGCAGCGTTTATAGTTACCTCACCCATGTGATAGCGCTTATATACGTTATCAAGTGTAACAAATGCCATATTTCCTCCTCAAAAAAGGCAGGGTAAGACCATAAATATAAGCTTAGCCCATATAAAGTCTTACCCTGTCATATCTTTACCAATATAACAGCCCTATCTGACTGTTACTTAACCTCGATCTTAGCCTTTCCGCCCATGTAAGGTCTGAGTACCTCGGGGATGTTGATGCTGCCATCCTCGTTGAGATTGTTCTCAAGGAATGCGATAAGCATTCTGGGAGGAGCAACAACAGTGTTGTTGAGTGTATGTGCGAAGTACTTGTTGCCGTCCTTGTTCTTTACTCTGATACCAAGACGTCTTGCCTGTGCATCTCCAAGGTTGGAGCAGCTGCCGACCTCGAAATACTTCTTCTGGCGAGGAGACCATGCCTCAACGTCAAAGCTCTTTACCTTGAGATCTGCAAGGTCACCGGAGCAGCACTCGATAGTTCTTACGGGAATATCCATGGAACGGAACAGATCAACTGTGTTCTGCCACAGCTTTGTGAACCACTCAGGGGATTCCTCAGGCTTGCAGACAACGATCATCTCCTGTTTCTCAAACTGGTGGATACGGTAAACACCGCGCTCCTCAATACCGTGAGCGCCCTTCTCCTTACGGAAGCAGGGAGAATAGCTTGTAAGAGTATGGGGAAGGCTCTCCTCCTCAACGATGGTGTCGATATACTTACCGATCATAGAGTGCTCGGAAGTACCGATAAGATACAGATCCTCGCCCTCGATCTTGTACATCATAGCGTCCATCTCAGCAAAGCTCATAACGCCTGTTACAACGTTGCTTCTGATCATAAAAGGAGGGATGCAGTAAGTAAAACCGCGGTCAATCATGAAATCTCTTGCATAGGAGATAACTGCAGAGTGAAGTCTTGCGATATCGCCCATCAGATAATAGAAGCCGTTACCTGCTACCTTTCTTGCACTGTCAAGGTCAATGCCGCCGAGCTTCTCCATGATATCGGAATGATAGGGCACCTCGAAATCAGGAACAACAGGCTCGCCGTAACGCTGGATCTCAACGTTCTCGCTGTCGTCCTTACCGATCGGGACAGAGGGGTCAATGATGTTGGGAATAGTCATCATTATAGTCTTGATGCGGTCAGCCATCTCAGGAACAGACTTATCGAGCTGTGCGAGCTCCTCGGAATACTCCTTTACCTTTGCTTTTGCAGCCTCAGCTTCGTCCTTCATGCCTTTAGCCATAAAACCACCGATCTCCTTGGAGGTCTTGTTCTTGTCGGCCTGAAGCGACTCCTTGCGCTGAAGTGCCTTACGGTACTCAACGTCAAGCTCGATCACCTCGTCAACGAGAGGGAGCTTTGCATCCTGAAACTTCTTCTTGATGTTTTCCTTTACTGCATCAGGGTTTTCTCTTAAAAATTTAATGTCTATCATTGTTTTTGCCTTCCTTTATGTGAATTATTTATTTATAAGTGCTTTCATGATACCTTCAAGCTGCTCCTTGCTGTCAAAGCTTATCTGCAGGGTGTTAGTCTTTTTGCCCTCTGCTATCTTTACCTTGGTAGCAAGCAGCTCAGCAAGACTGAGCTCGACCTCGGTATAATACGCAAGTCTGGGCTTTGCCTCGGGCTTTTCATCATTCTTCTTTGCTTCACGCTTAGCTATCGCCTCGATACTGCGAACAGAAAGCTCGCCATCGGCTGCGCGAAGTGCGATCTCGGTCATCAGAGCAGGATCCTTTATTGCTTTGAGTGCCTTGCAGTGACCCGCGGAAAGCTCACCTTCAGACAGCAGATCCTTTACAGTCTTAGGCAGCGTCAACAGACCAAGGCTGTTCGCAATGGATGAACGCGCCTTGCCAAGCGACTTTGCAAGCTCGTCCTGAGTCATCTTGTAATTATCGATAAGCTCCTTGTAGCCGAGAGCTTCTTCGATAGGATTGAGGTTTTCACGCTGCAGGTTTTCGATCAGCGCGATCTGCATCACCTGCTCTTCTGAAAGGTCGTCACGAATAACAACAGGAACCTCGGTAAGCCCTGCGATCTTTGAGGCACGCCATCTGCGCTCACCTGCGATTATCTGATAATTGCCTGTTGCAAGCGGTCTTACCAGCAGCGGCTGCAACACACCATTCTCGCGTATGGATGTTGCGAGCTGCTCAAGTGCCTCCTTATCGAAATTCTTTCTGGGCTGATTTTTATTAGGCTCTATCTCAGTAAGTCTGAGTGAGCTTAAATTCTCGTTATCCTCCAGCAGATTGTTATCGTCAAAAATGCTGGAAAAGTCACTTTTTATACGTCTTTTAGCCATTATTTCTCTCCATTTCGCGGCATTTTTCCAATATCTCCTTGGCAAGTCGCTTGTAAGCATCGCCGCCCTTGGAGTTCTTGTCATAGTACAGGATCGGCTCGCCGTGGCTCTGCGCCTCTGAGATACGGACATTTCGCGGTATCTCGGTCTTGAAGATCACATCAGAATCAAAAGTGCGCTTTATATCTCTCATTATCTCATTGCTTGCAAGCAGTCGCTTATCAAGCATAGTAAACACGATGCCCATGAAGTTGAGATCCTTGTTTGCAACGCGCTTTACCTTCTTCACTGTCTGCATGAGCTGTGCTAGTCCCTCCAGCGCGAAAGGCTCACATACCATAGGTACGATAATGCTGTCGACAGCGACCAGCGCGTTTATAGCAAGGATGCCAAGTGACGGCAGACAGTCGACTACGATGATATCATAGT
Source organism: Oscillospiraceae bacterium (assembly GCA_045539055.1). Lineage (GTDB taxonomy): Bacteria > Bacillota > Clostridia > Oscillospirales > Ruminococcaceae > CAG-115. The sequence continues at coordinate 5,375 of JAZQEQ010000330.1, forward strand.
CATCTTTTATCTGAAGTATCACCTTGCGAAGCTGATGATTTCTCTGCTCGAAGCTTGCAAGCTGAAGCTCTGCCTCACACAGAAGATTTGTTGCAGGCATTATCTTTACGTTTTTGTATCTCGTGCTGATGATCGCTTCCTGCGGACGGCGCTCGCCCATAATTACCTCGTATGTAGTTGCATCGAGAGTCTTTTTCTTTATGCCAAAGCCTGTTGTTGCATTACCCTGCGGATCAAAGTCAATAATAAGCACTTTCTTGCCGAGCGCACCAAGTCCGGCAGCAATATTAACTGAAGTCGTTGTCTTGCCGACTCCGCCCTTCTGATTTACTACACCGATAACGATTCCCATAAGATTCCCCTTTCTCTAGAAATATCACATTACTTATATAGTATATCACATCTCTGTCGAAAAATAAAGTGCTTTAACAAAAAAATGTTCCACATGGAACAATTTTCGACATAATCGATCGAAATGTTCCATGTGGAACAATATTATTTGCACATATCGACAGAAACGGGTATTTTTATCGTATACTCAAAGTAATTTTCGCTCTGATTTGTACTTGTAACGCAGTTTATATTCGCACTTTTCATGCGGCTTACGATCTTGTTTATGCTGTTTATGTACACTTTGGGAATGGTAATATTGAACATCGGTTTTTTCTTGTGAGCCACCTCTCCCCTGCCCGATATGATATTTTCTACAAGCTGTTCTGTCTGCTCCAGATTCAGATCTCTCCTCACAACTTCATGCAGAGCCTTTATTCTTGTGCTTTGTTCTTCTATCCTTATCAGCGCACGCGCCTGTCGCTCTGTAATATTACTTCCTGCCAGTATATTGCGCTCCGCGTCCGAAAACCTGAGCAGACGCAGCTTGTTTGCAACCGTAGACTGAGCCTTTCCAAGGCGTCTGGCAGCCTCCTGCTGAGTAAGCCCGTAAACGGTGATAAGCTCGTTTATCGCGATAGCTTCCTCAAAAAAACTAAGATCACTGCGCTGAATATTCTCTATAAGCGCAAGCACCGCGGATTGCTCCTCATTGACATCCATGATTATGCACGGCACCTCGTCAAGACCCGCAAGCCTGGATGCCCTGCATCTGCGCTCTCCGCTAATTATCTCATACATGACCCCGTTCTTCCTCACACAGACAGGCTGTATCACACCATTTTCTTTTATGCTCTGTGATAACGAGTAGATCGAACCCTCATCAAATCTCTTGCGTGGCTGAGATTTGTTCGGAACTATATTTGAAAGTGGTATCATTACCACCTTCTGCACCTGCTTTTCTTTACTTGTGAATAATGCCATTTATGTAACTCCTTTCGGTTCCCTTCATCGTCTTGATTGTAACATAAAAAGGAAATAATATCCACAAGAATAAATCGCATTTCCCGAGCATATCCGACCATATCCAACAAAAAAAGCCGCATTAAAGCGGCTTCTTTGCTATGTTGGCTGAATTTCTGGGGTATTTTGTCGCAGTTTGACTTACTTTTTTTGTTATGACCAGTCTGCGGTCATCGCCATTTGGAAGCTTATAATCAATCACGACCGATTTTGAACCACCAAGAAGCTTCGCGGCATTCTCGGCAGGGCTCATATCCTCGTTCACTGATTTAAGCGCAATGAATCTTCCGCCTACTTTTACAAACGGCAGGCAATATTCCATGAGGACCGGCATTGCAGCCACTGCACGCGCAGTAGCGAAATCATATTTTTCTCTCTGCTTTCTGCCAAGTTCTTCACTGCGCGCGTGGATCACCTCAGCAGAAACACCGATCTCCGCGCAAGCCTTTTCAAGATAAGTACAGCGTTTGCCAAGACTGTCGCACAGCGTTCCTTTCAGATCCGGACGATATATGAGCAAAGGCAGCGACGGAAATCCTGCACCTGTTCCCACATCAATAAAGCTTGCACCTTGCTCTATATCCACCATAGTAAACGGCAGCACGCTGTCAACAAAGTGCTTCATAACAACATCTTCAAACTCAGTGATCGCGGTGAGATTTACATTTTTGTTGTACTCAACCATAAAATCGCATAATCTTACGTATTTATCTGCCTGTTCCTCACTGATTTTGATATTCGCCGAGGCAAATGTATCAATAACATATCTAATTCTGTCCATTATTGCCTCCCTTTCCCGCAAGCCAGATAAGCAGCACCGAAACATCAGCGGGATTTACTCCCGAAATTCTACCTGCCTGACCTACATTGAGCGGTCTGAATTTATTCAGCTTCTCCTGCGCTTCGAGTCTAAGTCCCTTTATCTCACGATAATCAACATCCGCAGGCAACAGCTTTGCTTCAAGCTTACGCATCTTATCTATCTGCTCTTGCTGTATTTTAATGTAGCCCGAATATTTCAGCTCTATCTCTATCTTGTTTACAATAGAATACTTCAGCTTTGGTCTATCCCTATCAAAAGGCGCAAGATCCTCATATGCTACCTGAGGACGCTTCAGCAGCTCGATCATGCGGATTCCGTTTGTAATAGGCGAAGTTCCGCGCTCGGAAAGCAGCTTATTAAGCTCCTCGGACGGATGTATCGTCGTCATACGAACTCTTTCAAGCTCGTCCTCAACCTGCTTCTGATCAAGCAGATATTTTCCATATCGCTCATCGGAAACAAGCCCTATCTCGTGACCAATCGGCATAAGACGCTCAGCAGCATTATCCTGTCTGAGGATAAGTCTGTATTCACTTCGCGAGGTCATCATACGATAAGGCTCGGTGCAGCCCTTGGTTACAAGATCATCTATCAGCGTTCCGATATAGCTTGATGCTCTGTCAAGGATCAAAGGATCTTTTCCCGCTATCTTGCGTGCCGCATTTATTCCTGCTATGATTCCCTGCGCTGCAGCCTCCTCATAACCACTCGTACAATTAAACTGTCCCGCGCCATACAATCCCGATATCTTCTTGAATTCCAGCGTAGGAAGAAGCTCCAGCGGATCGCAGCAATCGTATTCGATCGCATAAGCAGGCCGCATTATCTCGACATTCTCAAGACCCTTTATAGTTCTCATGAACTTAAGCTGTACATCCTCAGGCAAAGAACTGCTCATTCCCTGCACATAGTATTCATCCGTATCCAGACCCATAGGCTCCAGAAACAGCTGATGACGTTCCTTTTCCTTAAAGCGGACTATCTTATCCTCAATACTAGGACAGTAACGCGGACCGATACCCTCTATCCTGCCCGAATACAGCGGTGAACGGTGCAGATTATCCAGTATAACCTTATGAGTCTCCTCATTGGTGTACGAAACATAGCAGTCAACGATATTCTCGAGCTTTTCCTCATTATCAAAAGCGAAAGGAATTATCTGCTCATCGCCGACCTGCTTTTCCAGTACATCAAAATTTATCGAACGCTTATGAACTCTTGCAGGAGTACCGGTCTTGAATCTTCTCATGGTACAACCAAGATCAACAAGACATTTTGTAAGTTCAGTAGAGGGCAATACATTATCAGGTCCCGCCTCATAATTAAGCTCTCCGATATGTATCTTGCCATTAAGATAAGTACCTGTTGTGATTATTGCAGCCTTACAAGGGTGGATCGCACCAAGCTTTGTATGCACAGCCGTTATTCTTCCATCCTCAACATCAACAGAAGTGACCTCTGCCTGCTTTACATAGAGATTCGGTGTATTTTCAAGACATTTTTTCATGTACTGGTGATACTTCACACGATCACTCTGAACACGCAGACTGTGTACAGCAGGTCCCTTGCCCCTGTTCAGCATACGCGACTGGATAAAGGTCGCATCTGCCGCCTTTCCCATTTCGCCGCCAAGCGAATCTATCTCGCATACTATCTGACCCTTTGCCGAGCCTCCGATACAGGGGTTGCACGGCATATTTGCAATACAATCAAGTGACAGGGTGAATATTGCGGTCTTCATTCCAAGACGCGCAGCAGCAAGAGCCGCCTCGCAGCCAGCGTGACCTGCGCCTATTACCGCAACATCATACTCCTCAAGAGTATATCCCATAGTCATCTTCCTTTCGACATTATTTTGTTCCACATGGAACAATCATATTTCACAAAACACGCCCGAACACAGGGTATTCCCTAGCTCGGGCGGTTAAAATTATTCTTCTGTTTCTTCTGCGGGAGCTTCCTGATCCTCGCCGTCGTCATCAGGCTCAACATCAGGTTCTACCACTTCGTTAGCTTCCTCGGAAAGAGAAGCTGCGATCTCCTCATCGGAAACCTTTTCGATCTCAGTTGTTTCCTCATCCTCGTCATGAGCTGTTCTTGTAAAGGAAGCAACAGTACTGTCCTCACCAAGGCGCATAACTCTTACACCCGAAGCAGGACGACCCATAGTTCTGAGGTCATTTGCACGGAATCGGATGATTACACCATCTGTGCTGATAAGGATAACATCGTCATCAGGACCAAGAGTTCTGATACCGCATACATAACCCTTTTCATCACTTACAGGGTAGTTCTTAAGACCAAGACCGCCTCTGTTCTGCTCACGATAGCTGCTGATAGCGCAGCGGCGACCCATACCTCTGTCGGTAACAGTGAGGATAGTTGCCTGATCGTCGAATATCTTTGTTGCACCAACTACATAGTCAGACTCACGCAGCTTGATAGCACGAACACCTCTTGCTGTACGTCCAAGAGCACGAGCCTTGTTCTCATCAAAGCGGATAGCCATACCGTTTCTCGAAGCGACCAGCACAGTGCAGTCACCCTCTGTAAGGAATGCAGATACTATCTCATCATCCTCAGAAACAGTAATTGCTCTCAGACCTCTCTTGCGGATATTCTTATATTCAGACAGTTTTGTTCGCTTGATGATACCGTTCTTTGTAACACAGATAAAGTACTTGTTGTCAGCAAAGTCTGTAGTTGTCATCATTGCGGCAACTCTCTCACCCTCGTTTAACTGTAAGAGGTTTACGATATTCATGCCGCGCGACTGTCTGCCGCCCTCGGGTATCTCATAGCACTTGATACGGTGCATATTACCCTGATTTGTGATAAAGAGTATATTCTCGTGACTGGAAGAAATAAACATATTCTCCACAAAATCTTCATCACGCTGCTTCATACCCGAAACACCGCGACCGCCGCGTTTCTGGATATTGTATATCTCCACAGGCTGACGCTTGATGTAACCGATGTTTGTATAAGTTACAACGCAATCTTCCTCAGGAATAAGATCCTCGATATCAACCTCACCGCTGACAGGCTCTATAGAAGTTCTTCTTGCATCATTATATTTCTTCTTGATAACCTCAAGCTCATCACCGATCTGGTGGAGCATCTTATTGTGATCAGCAAGCAGAGCCATGAACTCCTTGATCATTTCTCTCTTTTCGCCAAGCTCATCAGCGATCTTGCTTTCTTCCATACCTGTGAGCTGGCCGATACGCATCTGAACTATAGCGTCAGCCTGGACCTCGGTAAGAGAATATGTGTTGGAGGAGAACAGACCTGTTCTCGAAACATCGACATTCTTGAAGCGTTCAACAAGGCGCTCCTTTGCCTCCTGCAGAGTCTTGCTATGACGAACGATAGAGATAACCTCGTCGATAAAGTCAATAGCAAGCAGGAAGCCCTCAAGAATATGAGCACGCTCCTGTGCCTTTTCAAGATCATACTTTGTACGGCGGGTCACTACCTCTACCTGGAAGTTAAGGTACTGCTCCAGCATATCACGCAGCGGCAGGATCTTAGGCTGACCGTCAACCAGCGCAAGCATGATAACGCCGACTGTATCCTGAAGCTGAGTATAGGAATAAAGCTTATTAAGTACAACGTTTGCGTTTGCATCGCGCTTAAGCTCGATAACGATACGCATACCGTTTCTGTCAGACTCATCACGAACTACTGAGATACCCTCTATACGCTTATCACGCACAAGATCACCGATATTCATCAGCAGACGAGCTTTATTGACCATATAAGGAATTTCGTTGATTATAATTCTTGTATGGTTGTTTTCCTCAACTATCTCAGCTCTGCCACGGAGAATGATCTTACCGCGACCTGTATAGTAAGCGGAACGGATTCCGCTGTAACCCATGATTATACCGCCAGTCGGAAAATCGGGGCCCTGAATAACACCCATGATCTCTTCAATAGTTGCTTCAGGATTATCAATAAGAAGCTGTAAAGCGTCAATGACCTCACCGAGATTGTGAGGAGGAATATTTGTAGCCATACCTACTGCGATACCGTTACTGCCGTTTACCAGCAGATTAGGAAAACGCGAAGGCAGTACTACAGGCTCCTGCAGCTTATCATCGTAGTTTGTTGTAAAATCAACGACTTTTTTGTTGATATCACGGATCATCTCATCCGAGATCTTAGCAAGCTTTGCCTCAGTATAACGATAAGCCGCAGCGGGGTCACCATCTACAGAACCGAAGTTGCCCTGACCTGAAATAAGAGGATAACGTAGAGAGAAATCCTGCGCAAGTCTTACAAGCGCGTCATAAACAGATGCGTCACCATGGGGATGATATTTACCGAGCACCTCTCCGACAGTGTATGCACACTTACGGGTAGGCTTGTCTGAAGTATTTCCTGCCTCGTTCATCGTATAGATGATACGTCTGTGAACAGGCTTCAGACCATCGCGCACATCAGGAAGCGCACGTGATGTAATTACCGACATTGCATACTGGATGAAAGAGTCCTTCATCGTTTCCTCAAGATCGATATTTATAAGCTTTTCTGAACTGAAATCAATATCCATTTTTCCTCCGTTGGATCAGTTTTGACCTGATCCCTATTAAAATGACTTTCTTGTCATTAAACAATCTCAAGCTTTGTTTCAAAGATATCTCTAAGAGTTTCTTCCTGATCCTTTGTCATACAACGCTTAGGGAAGCAATATATCTGACGTCTTGCGGCAATAAGCAGCAATGCATCTTCATTTTCATCAAAATCGAGCAGATCCTGTCCGAACAGGAAGATACTTTTTATAGGAGCTATATTTTCATTATCCGCATCCTCATCGATCTTTACTTCTACCTCGTTCTCTTTAGGACGAATAATAGTTTCTATCTCGATCTTATCCGAATATACCGTCGCCTTATAATCCTCGGGATTCATATCCTTCAGCGCATCGATAGTCTTCATTCTCATTCTCTTTTTATCTGTTGCTGTATAAACAAGACCATAGCCACAGATAACGAGTGCCACCCAAGAAACAGGATTTGTAACATTGAAAATAACGAACGCAAGTGCAGCCAATGTCAGCAGCGAATAAGCAGCTATCATGAACTTCCAGCGCTTACCCGTATACTTCATCTGAAATGCTTTCATCGCATTTTCGATCTCATCAAGCGAATTATCGTAATCAAACTGAACTAGTATCTCGGGCTGCTTTTCTTCAATCACATTTCCGAGATCAGGGATAAGTCCTGAAATAATAATCACTCCTTAAACAAATCACATCAGATATCAAGATTTACAGCAAGCTTTGCATTTCTCTCGATAAATTCACGTCTGGGCTCTACCTTATCACCCATCAGAATAGTCATTATCTCGTCAGCCTTTGCTGCGTCCTCAACGCTTACACGAAGCATCGTTCTTGTTTCGGGGTTCATAGTTGTTTCCCAGAGCTGATCGGGATCCATCTCACCAAGACCCTTATAGCGCTGAACATCTACCTTAGCATTGGGATTATCGCCCATAAGCTCAGCAATATACTGATCTCTTTCCTCATCAGAGAATGCATATCTCACCTGCTTGCCGCGCCATACCTTGAACAGCGGCGGCTGAGCGCAGTATACATGACCCTGCTCAAGCAGCGGACGCATAAATCTGAAGAAGAATGTCAGAAGCAGTGTTCTGATATGCATACCGTCTACATCGGCATCGGCCATGATAACAACTCTGCCATAACGCAGCTTTGAAATATCAAAATCCTCTGCAATACCTGTACCGAGAGCCTTTACAACAGGCGAAAGCTTATCGTTATTATAAACCTTATCAGCACGAGCCTTTTCAACGTTCAGCATCTTGCCCCAGAGGGAAAGGATAGCCTGGAAACGTCTGTCACGTCCGCTCTTAGCCGAGCCGCCCGCAGAGTCACCCTCTACGATATATATCTCAGTTTTTGTCGGATCGGACTCAGAGCAATCTGCAAGCTTTCCGGGAAGACCGTTGCTGTCCATAACAGATTTACGCTTTGCTTCCATCGCACGCTTTGCAGCGTCACGCGCAGCCTGAGAATTGATAGCCTTGTTCATTACTATCTGAGCGGTTTCAGGATGCTCCTCAAAGTAATATGTTAGCTGCTCGGTAGCGATCTTATATACAACAGGCTGAACCTCGGGATTACCGAGCTTGCCCTTTGTCTGTCCCTCAAACTCGCACTCAGGAAGCTTTACGGAGATGATAGCGTTGATAGCCTCTCTTATAGCCTCACCGCTGAAGCCTGTAAATGGCTTTTCATCTTCTTTTTTCTTTGCGGCTTTCTTTACCTTATTCTTTTCATTTGCTTCCTTATAAGCCTTTGCATAGTCATTGATGACCTTGCTGAGCGCCTTCTTGAAGCCAAGCTCATGAGTACCGCCCTCACCTGTATGGATATTATTTGCGAAGCTGCGGAATACCTCACTGTTGAAATCAGTTGTATACTGGAATGCTATCTCAACGTCGATACCATTCATCTCGCCATGCAGGTAAATAACATCAGGGTGGAGCACGTCAGCACCGCGCTTCTGATTGAGCCATTCTATATAGCTCATGATACCGCCCTCGTATTGCATAACTTCCTTTACAGGATTTTCTGGATCACGCAGATCGGAGAGATTTATCTTCAGACCACCGTTAAGGAATGCCTTTTCACGCAGTCTTTCCTGAAGCACATCATACTTGAACTCTGTTGTATGGAATATCTCACTGTCAGGCTTGAAGGTTACCTG
>JAZQEQ010000331.1:0-3875 GCA_045539055.1 Oscillospiraceae bacterium
TGGGTGTGGACTATCAGTACCTGCGGCTCGCGCGAATCAAGCTCGATCTCAAGCTCGGGGAGCTGCGACGAGGCTTCAAGAAGCGCGTCGTTGCTGTCGTAGGTGCAGTTTCTGACCTGTGCACCGCTTGCAAGCGTTATGTAATCGCTGCTTTCTGAATTGCCGTAGGTCCTGCGGATGATATCGCCGCTGTACTGACCCTCGGCGGAATAATCAAGTCCGTCGTCAAACGGTGTGATATTCTGCGTTATCACGACAGCGGAAGCTTTTTCGGGGGGCTGTTCAGTTGCAGGCGGCTCGTGAGTTTCATCGGGGAGAGGCTCGGTCGGCGTGGTCGTGAATGTAGTAAATGCAGGGCGAATAGTGGCTTCGGGCTTTGTTATGTTTTCGGATGGCGCGGCTTCGGTTGCTCCGGCATGCGAAACAGAGATACCCGCTGATAGATACGCTGCGCTTCGGGTCAACTCGGCGGCGGCAGTGAGCGCATCAGCGGCGCTTGCACCGGAGATCAGCATCGTAGCGGGCAGCACGGCTGCGGCTGAAATAATTGCGATGATCTTGTTTGTCCTCATTTTGTACCTCCTGTTATGTCTTATATAAATAGTATTGGACAAGTAGGAGTTTTATGCAAAGAAGCGGTTAATTTTCTTTTAGGTGTTGACAAAAAATGCGCATCGTGCTATAATGACGGTAGAATATGTTGAAATGCGTTGATAGGAAATAAAGCTTTGACGTGGTTTTCAGAGAGCCGCCGTTTGGTGCGAGGCGGTAACGCGGCATTGCCATAGCTCCTCCTTGAGCAGGATCGCTGAACATTGCAGTAGGTGGTCTCGGGTCCTCCCGTTACAGGGGTACACATTGTAGGATGTGGATGAGTGGGCGGTTTTTCGCCAATGAGAGTGGTACCGTGGAGTATACAGCTTCATCTCTTTTATGAGATGGAGCTGTTTTTGTTTTTACGGATAAAAGACGGATTCAACTGTTCTTCAATAAAATACATTTATTCAGAAAGGACACAAATGACATGATCGAAGCAAGTAAGTACACCAGACGTTATTTTATGCCGCCTTTCCCTTGCATGGACTGGACAACGAAGGAATATGTTGACAAGCCGCCCGTATGGTGCAGTGTTGATCTGCGCGACGGCAATCAGGCACTGATAATCCCAATGAGCCTTGATGAAAAGCTGGAGTTTTTCCGTCGCCTTGTCGAAGTTGGCTTCAAGGAGATCGAGATCGGCTTTCCTGCCGCTTCCGATACCGAGTATGAGTTCTGCCGCGCGCTGATAGAGCGTGATCTTATCCCAGATGATGTAGCGGTGCAGGTGCTGACCCAGAGCCGCGAGCATATCATCAAAAAGACCTTTGAGGCGCTGGATGGCTGTAAGAATGCTATCGTTCATCTGTACAACTCCACCTCTGTCGCACAGCGCGAGCAGGTGTTCAGAAAGAGCAAGGAGGAGATAATCGAGATCGCTGTAAGCGGTGCTGAGATGCTGAACGAGTACAGAGCAAAGACAAGCGGCAACTTCCGTTTTGAGTATTCGCCCGAGAGTTTCACAGGCACAGAGCCTGAGTTTGCGGCAGAGATATGCAACAGAGTTATAGATATCTGGAAGCCCACTCCCGACAACAAGGTGATAATAAACCTGCCCGTAACGGTTGCTGAGTCGATGTCCCATGTTTACGCGCAGCAGGTGGAATATATGTGCAAGACGCTCCACAACAGGGAGAATGTCATAGTATCGCTGCATCCCCACAATGTCAGAGGCTGCGCGGTAGCTGATACGGAGCTTGGCCTGCTGGCAGGCGCGGACCGCGTAGAGGGAACGCTGTTTGGAAACGGCGAGCGCACAGGCAATGTGGATATAATCACGCTGGCGCTGAATATGTATTCGCACGGCATCGAGCCGGGACTTGATTTCACAAATCTGCCTGAGATCACCGAGGCTTACGAGCGTCTGACCCGTATGCGCGTTTATGAGAGATCGCCTTACAGCGGCAGACTTGTATTTGCGGCATTCAGCGGCTCGCATCAGGATGCTATCGCAAAGGGAATGCGCTGGAGAAACGAGACCGATCCCGAGCACTGGAACGTGCCGTATCTCCCTATCGATCCTCGCGACCTCGGCAGAGAATACGAGGGCGATGTTATCCGCATCAACAGTCAGTCGGGCAAGGGCGGTATCGGCTACCTCATGGAGAGCAATTACGGCATCTCCATGCCCCCGAAGATGCGCGAGCATTTCGGCTATACCGTCAAGGGTGTTTCGGACAGACAGCATAAGGAGCTTATGCCCTCCGAGATCTACAAGATATTTGAGGATACCTATCTTAATAATAACGGCAACGTCAGATTTGTCAGCGCGCATTACACTCAGGGCGAGCTGATCTCCGCAATAGTCAAGGTAGTGATAAACGGCGGCGAGCGTACCTTTACCGGCAGCGGCAACGGTCGTCTTGACGCGGTGTCCGATGCGCTGAAGAACGGCATGGGCATAGACTACACCATATCGACATTTGCACAGAATGCTATGGAGCAGTCCTCCAAGTCCAAGGCGGCTTCCTATATCGGCGTAACTCTTGCTGACGGCAGAGTAAGCTGGGGTGCAGGTATCCATACGGATATCATCGTTTCGTCTGTGCTGGCACTTATCTCAGCGCTGGATAATTCGGGCGTGGTGTGATCTGCTAGTTCACAGGATTGCGGCAGGAAAAAACTGCCGCAATTTTTTTATACAAACAGTTGAAAATCAATAAAAAGTATGCTATAATAAAAACAGCTTACATCAATTGCCTTGCGGCAATTGCGCTGTTTTTATTGAAACATATCCAATGTCTGCCAAGGCAGACAACGGCTAACGCCGTTTCGCAGTGCTTGCGCCCTGCGAATATGTTATAATAAATACATATTGAGGATACAGTGCTTCGCACAACACAAAATACAGACAAAACACCCGATAATTGAGGAGAGTATCATTATGAAATGTCCCGAATGCAGCTGTGAGGAAAGCAAGGTCATCGACTCCCGCCCCACCGAAAATAAGGTGCGCCGCCGTCGTGAGTGCATACAGTGCGGTTTTCGCTTCACAACCTATGAGATAATCGAAGAAGTTCCGCTGATGGTCATCAAGAAGGATAATTCGATAGAGCCGTTTGACAGAGAAAAGCTGGTGGAGCGTCTTTGCCGTGCCACTGTAAAGCGTCCTGTTACTCTTGATACCATCGAGAATATGGTCGAGGATATCGCGGCAGAGCTGAAGAATACGCTCCAGCGCGAGGTGACTTCCGATAAGATCGGCGAGCTGGTCCTGCATAAGCTTAAGGATATCGATCACGTTGCGTATATCAGATTTGCGTCTGTATACCGCGATTTCGGTGATGTCGACAGCTTTATGAAGATAATCTCCGAGCTTACAGAGGCTCAGAAGTGATCTACTATTATAATATAATGCCGTTCCGAGATCTCGGAACGGCATTTTCTATGGTGGGTAGCAAATGGCACAAATTGTTGAAAAAAGAAAGAATTTTATTGTGGAGTATTTTGTCGAAAAGACTATTGACATTTTGTGAGGAAAGTGATAAAATATAAAAGCTGTCCGCGAGAAACGGACGGCGATCACGAAGCGAAGCGAGTCGAAAAGACCTCCGAAAAAAATTAAAAAAATTTTTAAAAAGGGGTTGACAAACGAAAGCTGATGTGATATAATATAAAAGCTGTCGCGAAAGACAGCGAACAAGCTCCTTGAAAATTGAACAGTAGTAATAAACGAATTAACATTACCTTGTCGATTCTGTGCTGGAAACAGCAAAGAAGACAAAAAGAAGAAATTCTGGATAAACAAAGTTACGTTTATTTTAGTTAAACGTTGGCGT
>JAZQEQ010000332.1:0-5056 GCA_045539055.1 Oscillospiraceae bacterium
AGACCGCCGCCTATCAGCAGCATACCTAAAAACGAAAGACTTGACATACTATCTCACTCCTTTGTTTGTGTTGTCTTGATTATAACACTTTCAGCACAAAATGTCTACCAACTTATGCTCTACCGCTTGTCAAATATAGGTTGCGTCATAGGTGGGTCGCAGAGGTTCCCTCTGCTCCCGATGTTCATCCTCGCCGACGGAGGGTCGGCGTTTTCCTTCGGAAAAACGGACGAACCGAAGTGGAGGATATCATAAAGGAGATGGAGAAATGAGACTTATGCTGAAAAAACTCACACCCGATGACGGAGAGGACATCTACGCAATGCTGCAGGAGATACCTGCGGACGAAAACGGGCTTATCAATCCTGCCCACGGCAAGACCTACGAGGAATACAAGGCATGGCTTGAAAGAGCCAACGCAAATTCGCTTCTTACAGGCATCGTGGACGGCTGGAAAGTGCCCGAAACTATCTTCTGGCTGTATGAGGACGGCAAGCCTGTCGGCTTCGGAAAGCTGCGGCATTTCCTGACGGACGCTCTGCGTGAGTCAGGCGGCAACATCGGCTATGCTATCGCTCCAGCGGCAAGGGGCAGAGGCTTGGGCAAGGCGCTTGTGGCAGGGCTTATTGAGAAGGGCAGGAAGCTCGGTATTGAGAGCCTGCTGTTCACTGTCAAAAATCACAATACCCCGTCCATAAGGGCGGCGGTGGCGAATGGCGGAGTGATAGAAAAGGTCACGGACGAGCGCCATTACATAACTATCGTACTGTAAAATCACAAAGGAGTTGGAGAAATGAGCCTGATAAAAGGACTTCACCACATATCAATGAAGACCTGCAACGACGAGGAATACCGCCGTGCAAGGAGCTTTTATGTTGACCTGCTGGGACTTCGCATAGACAAGGAGTGCGAGGCTTGCCTGCTGCTTGATACGGGCAGCGGAATAGTGGAGATCTTTCGCAACGGAGTTGAGCCGCTCGGACAGGGTGTGCTTCGTCATCTGGCTTTCGCTGTTGACGATGTAGCAGCTTGTGCAAGGCTAGTTGAACAGGCAGGCTATGAGGTGTTTATTCAGCCGAAGTCGGTGAACATCGGCGGCGATGAGAGCTTTCCTGCGGAGGTGGCTTTCTGTAAAGGTCCGCTCGGCGAGGAGATAGAGTTTTTCTGTCAGAAATGGCAGAGTTAAAGAGGAATACAAAAAGCGGTCGGGGCTGCCTGACCGCTTAATTGTGCTGAAAACGGGATAGATAGTGTGGTATACTGATATTGAAGAATTATAACCTCTGAAAGGAGCAGCTATGATATCACTTTCCTCGTTTTCATTTCCCGATGATGGTGATGAGTACGGTTTTTACTGCCGCAATGAAACACCAGTGTATTCAACATATTATCCGTTTGGAATACTCCGCAAATATGACGGGCTTATGCTGAACTTTGCACCGCTGACGATACTGTACGGTGGCAACGGTTCTGGCAAGACCACCATTCTGAACATAATTGCGGAAAAACTTGGCGCACAACGCACGGCAACCTATAATCGCTCCTCGTTTTATGAGGACTACCTTGAGCTATGCAGCTATGAGCTTGACAGCACTCTGCCCGAGAAACGCAGGATAATCACCAGTGACGATGTTTTTGACTATATGCTTGACCTGCGTGCTCTGAACAAGGGTATAGATAACAAGCGTGAGGAGCTTATCGGCAAGTATATGCAGGCGAAATTCTACGGCGGAAAGGTCAACGTACTGGATGACGATGACCCAATAAGCCTGAATTACAGCGTAAGAGGTCTCAATAAGGCGGAGTTCATGAACAAGTATTTAGGAAAGAATATCCGTGAGCATTCCAACGGCGAGACCGCCATCAAGTATTTCTACGATAATCTTCAGGAGAACGGATTGTATCTTCTTGACGAGCCTGAAAACAGCCTTTCTCCGAAGCGACAGCAGGAGCTTGCCGAGGTACTTTATAAGCATGTCCGTCATCTCGGCTGTCAGATGGTGATATCCACGCATTCGCCGTTTATGCTGGCTATCGATGGGGCATTGATATATGACCTCGACGACAAGGCACAGGTAAAGGAATGGACGGAGCTTTCGGGAGTGCGTGCGTATTATGATTTTTTCAAGGCACATGAGCGAGAGTTCTGGGGAGGCAGGCATGAATAATAATGTACATATATATGATGGTTTTATTTGTTTGCAGACAGGTAAAGTCTGTGATACAGGCTGGTGCAATGTTATGGTTGATGTGGTGAATGATTTTGCACCGTGTACATGTGTTCCTGCTGAATATACGTCACACAGTGATTACAGGGATATATGTAAAAATTGCGATATATACCAAGATTTTATGAGAAATGAGAAGCAGATTGATGAGTAATCAAAGATATGAAGATTATATTTGTCCGCTTACGGGGCAACAATGCGATCTTAATATATGTAACGTTATACTTGATGGGATGGAGCATTTGTTTGCACCGCTTGAGTATACCGAGCGACCTGATTATCGTGAGATATGTCAAAGCTGTAAGATATATCAAGAAGCGTAGCATAGGCATCTGAACATGAATAAATAGCATCGGCGGAGTGAAATATCTCCGCCGATTTTTATATCCTTTATCTGTTGAAGCACTCAATTATCCTGCGTGTACGTCTGATGCACTCGTCAAACTCGGGCAGGTAGCTGCCCTCTAAGCTTAGCCGACCGTTGTAGCCAGACTGCTTTACAGCGTCCCCCCATTCCTCGATTTGGGGGATGTCCTCGTCATAGGGCATAGCACGGTCGTCGTTTGCACGGGCAAGGTGAAGATGTGCGAGCCAGCCGTCGTTGTGCCTGATGGCATCGAGCGTTTCGTCGCTCCTATAAACATGATAGAAGTCTGCAAGCGCTTTAACATTAGGCTTGTTCACCTTTTTTACAAGCTCAATGCATTCTGCCACGGTGTTTATGAGGTTCGTTTCCCATTCCTGCAAAGGTTCTACAACGATAGTGATGTCGTACTCCGCAGCGATATCGCCTGCAATACGCAGCACCTCTGCAAACTGCCCATAGCCTGTGTCGAAGTCGAAGCCGTCGGGTATGCGCCTGCTTCCTCCGCTGCCGATAACGCAGAGCTTACCGCCAAGCTCAGCCGCACGAGCCATTCCTGCACGGATATGCCCGCTTATCAGCCGAAGATCGACGTCAGCACCTGTCAGGCGTATCTCGCCCGGGAAGAAGCAGTTGAAGCTCTCGGCGTAGAAGCCGTACTTTTCCACTGTTGCCTTAGCCTGTCGGAACTCCTCGTCGGTCATCTTGACAAGGCTCGTGAAGTTGTACTCGATGTAGTCATACCCTGCGTCAATGAGGGTAGGGATATTTTCAAATGATGTGCAGACACCGAACCGTATGCTCATAATGATATCTCCGAAACGCTTTGTTAACTGAATTATACCAGTTTGCGGCTGAGATTTGAATTGCTTTTTCAAGCAGAAACATTACAAATCCTTGCTTGTTTCGGGGACAATCAGGGAAATGGAAAAGCGGTCAGATGTACTGACCGCTTACAGATGACCTGCAGTTGCGCTCGGTGAGCTTGCAGGGACTGTTGTATTATTATATTCAGAAATGTTGTGTTTGATTACAGTACGGTTTTCCAATCATCGCAAAATCCGTAATGCTTCATATCTATAAAGGGATATTTATTGCACAAATCAATAAGCTCACTTCTGAATTCCGAGAATTCTGGTTCTGAAAGCAGACGTCGCATGTTCAGAATGTATCCGAATGCTCTTGAATTGTCAGGGTTACCATTTTCGTCCTTTCTTAAAGTGAGTAGCTCGTTTTTGTTAAGGCTGGGTTTTGTTATGAACAGACGATTATAAATTCTGCTTCCATGAGCACAAAGATTGCGTAGTATCGTCATACAATGGAGATACTTTCTCATAATATCAGTTCCATTTTTGTGAATAAGCCCAAAATGCTTTGCAACGCTCTCCTGAATATCTTTTTCAGATATGGTATAGAATTTAGAGATGTCTGATATGGTAAAGAGATCTATGTAGGCCCAGAGTGGTATGTCTTCATGCAGATCTTCTATAAAATGCTGCAGAAACGGTTCGTGTGATTTCCTGTTGTCTTTCTGCTGCTCTGTTTTTGCAATGATTTTGGCGTACTCGCTATTATTAGTGAAGAGTGTGCTGTCAAGATATCCGAGTGCACCGTGCTTCTCGGTGAAATAATAGGTATATACAGATTTTATCTTGATCTCTATGCGCTGAATGGCATAAAGAAGCAGAGCGCGTAGCCTTTCGTCGAAATTGTAAATATCCATGATGTTTTGAAAAGTAGCAGTTTTGTTGAATATATCGTGGTTTCTGAGGGTGAGGGAATATCCGCTTACACGGTAATAGTTGTTGTTAAGCAGAAAATCATAGGCTGCGCTTTCATCAGAGATAGTGAGTCCTCTTTCTTTCAGAAGATCTATCTGCTCGGTTATCGTTTTAAATGTCTTCGCCATAGCTGACCTCCATAAAACAGAAAGCCCCCAAGTGTGCATGTGTTGCCACAGAGGCCTGGGGGATTTGTTATTATTATTATACCATGTTGGATAGTGGTTGTCAAGATCAATGTAATGTAAAAAAGTGAAAATTTTATCTGCAGGTCTTGATCTGAAGTGTGCTTAAAACAATGGTATCAGCTAACAGTTTCATCCATAGCACCCCGAAAGAGGATCTCTGAACAGCGGAATCTGCGGCGTCATAAATGTGAACACCACGAACAGAACTCCTATCAGAACGATGACAGCAACGGCGAGAAACGGCACTCTGCAAGGTAAACCGTCCCCTTTGAACAGCCGAGTCTCCACAAGAAAGGCTATCGCCGCCGAGATGAAGAATATCGTGATATTCACCCAGTCGGGTGTGCCGCCGAAAATTCCACCGAGCGTGTAGAACAGAGTTGGGATAAGCGCAAGTCCAGTCAGGCTTCCTGCGAGCTTTATACACCAGAAGTCCCTGCGCTCCCTGAAAAAGCAGCTTTGTATAAGCGCAAAAGCGAGCATCGGGAAATAGAG
>JAZQEQ010000333.1:0-10257 GCA_045539055.1 Oscillospiraceae bacterium
ATAAAGTTCTCCGAGAAAGCATAATAGAACGAGAATGTAACCAGATTGTGATTATAAGGACGACCGAGCGGATCCATGCTCATGTATCTGAGCATATCGTTCATCCAGCCCATGTTCCACTTGAAGTTGAAACCAAGTCCGCCGATATCCGCAGGCTTAGTTACCATAGGCCATGCTGTGGACTCCTCTGCGATCATCATGATGTTCGGATGCTCCTTGAACAGTGCCGCATTCAGCTTGCGCAGGAACGCGATCGCCTCAAGGTTACCATGATCACCATAGCAGTTGGGACGCCATTCGCCGTCATTTCTGTCGTAGTCAAGATACAGCATCGAAGCCACCGCGTCAACACGCAGACCATCAATGTGATACTTATCCAGCCAGTAGTTCGCATTGGAAACAAGGAACGACTGTATCTCGGGCTTGCCCCAGTCAAAAATATGCGTACCCCAGCTCTTGTGCTCGCGCTTCAGGGGATCCTCATACTCGTAACAGCTTGTGCCGTCAAACTCGTACAGACCTGCTGCGTCCTTCGGGAAATGCGCAGGTACCCAGTCGATAATAACGCCGATACCCGCATTATGACATTTATCAACAAATCCCATAAAATCAAACGGAGTACCGAAACGTGATGTGGGCGCATAATATCCTATCTGCTGATAGCCCCAGCTTCCATCAAACGGATGCTCTGCGATAGGCATAAGCTCTACATGGGTGTATCCCATTTCCTTTACATAAGGAATAAGCTCATCAGCGAGCTGACGATAATCATAATATTCCTCGCCATTCTTCTTCCACGAGCCGATGTTTACCTCGTAGATATTAGCTGCGCTTTCATAGATATTCTTCTTCGCAAGCTCATCCATGTACTTTTTATCTGTCCAATGGAAGCCCTCGATATCATAGAATCTTGTAGCGGTATTGGGGCGCACCTCCATAAAATATCCATAAGGATCGGCCTTGAGCTTTATAAGGCCATCAGGAGTCTCAATGCTGTATTTGTAACATTCGAGATCCTTGATACCCTCTACAAACAGCTCCCAGATGCCGGCATCGCTTATCTTATTCATGGCATGGTGAGTTCTGTCCCAGTGGTTGAAGTCGCCAACCACGCTTACAGAATTTGCACGCGGTGCCCATACTCTGAAAACAACACCCTCTTTGCCGTCTACAACCATTCTATGAGAACCGAAAAACTCGTATGCGTGCGAGTTTTCACCCTGATGGAACAAATGAAGCGGAAGATGGTACTTTTCAGGCACAACAATTGCCATTTGCATAACCTCCTGCAAAATTAGTAAAAGTGTTCGCCTTTGCACAAAATTACCAAAAAACGTGAAAAGAGCGCACAACTCCTTGTACTTATTTTATCACAATACCCATTTTATTTCAATAGTTTTGTGAATAATTCATGTTTATTGCTATTTTTTTATCAAGTCTTTTGGCACATTTCGCCAATAAAATTCAACAAAAACCGTTTGCGGCAATGATAATCATTTATTTCGGACGAACTTCAAGGTTAGATGTACTAAAAACACCCCGAAAGAGTTACCTTTCGGGGGTGTTTTTTATTTGTACATTATCTTGTCTGTATTGAGCGTATCGTTATATCCCATGTAATATCCGATATGAGTTGCAACGGGGATAAGCGCATAATACGCGATCATCAGCACAGGAAAAAGCACCGACATATTATCTATCTGTCTTGTGGTCGCAGATTCTATCCACACCTCTTTTTCAAGCTCTACTGTCGGGATAAATGTACTTACAAACGGAAACGCGCTGCCATTTACAAACTTATAGAAAAACAGCGTATCAGCCTCGGGGAAAAACAGCACATTAAGCAGGAGTACTACAGTCGGGATCACAGCAACCGCAAACATCGCAAAACCTATCAGCACCCAGCGGTACTTCAAAGGTCCGTCTACTCTGCCGTTTTTGACAAGCGAGCGTTCGTGCGTGCCGTCTTTCCATGCGACAGTAAACATCAGCAGGAAAAAAATCAATGCCGCAAAAATAATACCAAGCACATTAGTAAACAGGTTCTTGCCGAACATCGTAAGTCCCATTGTCGCAAAAAGGCACATTACATTGCCAAGCACTACATAACCTACACCTGTAAGCCACAATTTAACAAAAGATCGTCTTTCCATCAAAGTTCCTTTCAACGGTAATATATCGGGCATTTCGTGAGATAATACCCATACAGCCGTGAAAACGGCAGATAAGTTCAAGGAGAAAAGCTATGAATGATTTTAAAAACAGACAAAGCGCCGAGATACTGAAAAGCGTATATAAAAATGCCGATATGGCATACGAATCCAGCGGTGATGTAATGCGTCGCTGCCCTGACGAAGGGCTCAGAAAAGAGATCAACGCCGAGCGCGAACGCTATCGCAGTGTAGCAAATCAAGCGCGCACCGAGCTTGTGCGCCGCGGAAGCGTTCCAAAGCCCTACCCCGCCGCCACCAAGATGATGGCTAAAATGGGCATAGCCATGAAAGCAATGCAGGACAACTCTGCTCAGCATCTGTCCGAGCTTATGATACGCGGCACGACCATGGGAATAATCGATATGCAGCACGCACTGAACCGTTCCGAGCGCGCCGACGAACGCATCCGTAACGATGCCGCAGCCCTTCTCAAGCGTGAGCAGCAATTCTGCGACAACCTTAAAAAGCGCTTATGAGAAAGCACATTTCGGATACCGAATATATCGCACATGATATATCTATCCAGCACACCACAGATGAGGACGGGGCACTGATCGCCGTATATCCTTGCGAAAACACGCGAAGATCAACAGACCTTGCCAAAAAATGAATTACTTCTCCTCAGGCGCGGGATTTATAACGTTGCCGTTTACTATGTTGTCAAACACTTCCATGGCACGGCGGCGCTGTTCCTGCGCCTCGGCATCATTTCCTACCATGTTTGGATATTCGCCGCGCACATATACTCCGACCGTATCGGGACAGCTTGCCCAGCGCGCAAAATCAGTAAACTGAGTAGTGTTGAGCTGCAGACCCTGACCCTTGTAAAGCGGAACGTCGGGGTACTGCTCGGAAAAGATATTAAAATACTGGATCTCGCCCTTGCCCATTTCATCCATGAGAGCAACTATACCCTCGTCGGCAAGATACATCTGGCTGTCGCCGGTAGATATCTCGGAAGTGAACTTAAGCTGCTCGGAATCAGTGAAATCGCTGATTCCTGTTTCAGTTGACAGATTTATGCTGTTTACTCCTACATGGACATAACCGTTGCCGTCAAAATCTGGACAGTAACGCTCAAGTGCCTTTTCGATATCATCTGTCTTTACATAAAGTCCGCTCTGATTTGTAGTAGATACCACCAGCACATACAGGTCGTTGCGCTCCTTGAATACAGTCTGGCACACCATTATGCCGACAAAAAACGCAACGACAGTAAGCACTATCACGCGCCATTTATAATGGTAAAAGAAGTTCTCGACCTTTTTCCAGCCGTGGAGCTCCACCTTTTCCTGAGGCTTGTCCACCTCAACAATGTCGCTCTCTTCGACAATGCCCTGTTTGAGCTTTAAAAGTTCTCTTTTTTCGAGCAGCTTTCTCTGCTCCTCATCCATTTTATTATTTGCCATATCTGCGCCTCCTGCGCTATTATACAAGGTAATTATCTGCTATAACGAATAACCGCCGCTTTGCTTTGCGGCGGCTCTGTTTTCGTTTTACCGCCTGTGCGGAATTACTGGATAGGCTTCATTGTGGGGAAGAGCAGAACATCGCGGATGCTTGCGGAATCAGTCAGCAGCATTACAAGTCTGTCAAAGCCAAAGCCAAGGCCGCCTGTCGGAGGCAGACCGTACTCAAGAGCTGTGATAAAGTCCTCGTCCACCTGAGCGTCATTGCCGCCCTGAGCGCGCTTTGCAGCTACCTGCTTAACGAAACGCTCACGCTGATCGATAGGATCGTTCAGCTCGGAGAATGCATTACCGAACTCTGTACCGTTGATGAAATACTCAAAACGCTCTGTGAACGCAGGGAACTCGGGCTTTCTCTTTGCGAGAGGCGAGTTCTCAACGGGATAATCATAGATGATAGTAGGCTGAATGAGCTTGTCCTCAACAAACGCCTCAAAGAATGCAATAAGCACATGACCCTTTGTGGAGTTATCGTCAAGCTCGTCCTCGATGTGATGCTCCTTAGCGCAAGCTCTTGCCGCTGCGTCATCAGCCCAGTCGAAGTAGTCAACGCCTGCATACTTCTTGACAGCCTCGATCATTGTAAGACGCTCCCAAGGCTTTCCGACAGCGATCTCGTGACCCATATAGGGAACTGTATCTGTACCGCATACCTTGAGAGTAACAGTTCTGTACAGATCCTCGATAAGATCCATCATGCCGAAGTAGTCGATGTAAGCCTGATACATCTCGATAGAGGTGAACTCGGGGTTATGAGTTGCGTCCATACCCTCGTTACGGAAGATACGGCCAACCTCATATACCTTATCAAAGCCGCCTACGATAAGACGCTTTAAGTACAGCTCTGTTTCTATACGCATATACATATCGATGTCAAGCGCGTTGTGGTGAGTCTTGAACGGACGTGCAGCAGCACCGATCTCCAGTGTGTGCAGTACGGGTGTATCGACCTCAATATAACCGTGGGAGTCAAGGAAGTTTCTGATCTCGCGCAGGATAAGAGAACGCTTTACGAATGTATCCTTGTTCTCGGGGTTTGCGATAAGATCGAGGTAACGCTTTCTGTAACGCTCCTCCTTGTCCTTAAGACCATGCCACTTCTCGGGCAGGGGCAGCAGGGACTTGGACAGCAGCGTGATCTCCTGTGCGTGAACAGATATCTCGCCCATCTTTGTGCGGAATACCTTGCCCTTTATACCAATGATATCGCCGAGGTCCCACTTCTTGAACTCAGCATAGGTGTCCTCGCCTACATCATCCTTGCGAACGTATACCTGCATTCTGTCAGAACCGTCACGGATATCCATAAAGCTTGCCTTGCCCATGATGCGGCGTGTCATCATTCTGCCTGCGATAGTAACTTCAGAATCCTCCAGCTCCTCAAAGCGGTCACGGATCTCCTTATTGTAAATAGAAACATCATACTTGGTGATCTTGTAGGGATCCTTGCCTGCCTCCTTAAGTGCGGCAAGCTTTTCAAGTCTTACGCGGTGCTGTTCGTCAAGCTCCTCCGCAGTAAGCTCTACCTTTTCGTTCTGCTCATCTGCCATATCAGTCTTCCTCCTTCTTGCTTATGTCAAGTATCTCAAACTGGATAACTCCGGAAGGAGTCTCTACGTCAACGACATCACCGATCTTCTTGCCGATGATCGCCGCGCCGATAGGAGATTCGTCGGACATCTGTCCCTTGTCAATGTTAGCCTCGCTTGTACCAACGATCTGGAACTCCATCTCCTCATCCATTTCCTTGTCAAGGATCTTTACAACAGCGCCAATACCTACCTTCTCTGTTGTGATATCATCGGAATCAATGATCTGCGCATGAGCCAGTGTAGCCTCGATCTCTGCGATACGGGACTCAACTATACCCTGCTCGTTTTTAGCTTCATCGTACTCACTGTTCTCGGAAAGGTCACCGAAAGAAAGAGCGACCTTGATCTTCTCTGCAACCTCCTGGCGGCGCACAGTCTTGAGGTTTTCAAGCTCCGCTTCAAGCTTGGCAACGCCGTCTTTTGTCAGTACTGTAATAGGCTTGTTCATGTTATGTTGTCCTCCATATATTTAATTATAATTTATACGTTGTTTAAATGTGCTCTCAGTCAGAATTCTTCGCGGCAGAGATGATCTCTATCGCCTTCTGGAGCTGTGTATCGGTATCAAGCGTGAGATATTCAGGGAGCGTGTCGATGTTGCGCTCAACGATATAGTCGGGCTTTACTCCTTCGCCATCCCATGTACCGGACTTTGTGAGATAAATCTTTGCTGTAGAGATGGTCAGCGCACTTCCGTCGGAAAATTCATAGGTGTTCTGCATCACAGCCTTGCCCATAGTCTGTGTGCCGATTATCGTTGCACCGTATCCATCCCTCATAGCGCCTGCAAAAAGCTCTGCCGCCGAAGCCGTACCCTCGTCGACAAGAATAGCAACGGGCAGACTTACAGAAGTCTCGGAATCTGTCTCGACAAGAGCCTTGCGGCTGCCGTCTGCGTATTCCGCACTTGCTATAACCGAAGCCGAGATAAACTGGTTCAATATTGGCTTCAATGCACTTACAACGCCGCCGCCGTTCTGGCGCACATCGATTATGATCGAATCGACCTCGCCCGCTGTTACGGTATTAAGAGTATTTATAAACTGCTCAGGTGTCTTTGCGTTGAAGCTGCTGACCCTGATATATGCTACATTATCCACCAGCACCTCTCCTGTAACAGAGGTGATATCAAGCTGCTGTCTGATAAGATTTACCACTTTCTCCTCGCCGTCGCGCAGAAGCTTCAGTCTTATCCTCGTGCCCACCTCGCCCGAGAGCTTTGCTTTCGCGGTAGCACTATCCATAGAAAGCAGGCTCTTGCCGTCTATCTCGGTAATGACATCACCGACCTGAACTCCGTTCAGCTCTGCTGAGCTGCCGTTGTACACGGATGTTATCTTGAGATATCCGCTGCCGTCATCCTCTGCCTCGAAACCTGCACCGTGGATAACGCCGTTGTTAGTCTGTTCTATCTCATAATATGCCGAGCCTGTGATATAACTTGCATACTTGTCGCCGAGTCCATCAACATAGCCGCTTATTACGCTTGTTTCTATTACGTCCTCGCTGTATTCTCCGATATAGTTCGTTCTTACCGCTGCGTCGATCTCTCTGAGCTTTGCATACATGCCCTCGTACTTTTCGGAAGTACCTATCTTTGAGTTATACACATTAAGCGAAACAGCCCACGTCAGAACGAACGTTATGGCACAGCCTATCGCAACAAGGCTGATCGCTACACCGAGCGAAATTTTCTTATTCAAACCGTATGATCCTTTCTTTGGGAAAGCTTAGCGATATGCCCGGGTTTACACCTTTACATATTTTCCCGTGCTTATTACCGTTCCTACTGCACCGAGCAGCGCGCCCGCAGCACAATTCGCCGCAAGCACCATCCATGTGATCGTGCCGAACGGTATAAGATCGAAGAAGCCGAACATCTGCCATAATGTCAGATCGTTGCCAAACATCGAGAAGACCGCGTCATAAATGACCCATGTAAGTCCCCAGGAAGCAGCGCCTGCCAGTATGCCGATGAACATTCCCTCTACGAAGAACGGCGCTTTTATAAAGCCGTTTGTAGCACCCACATATTTCATGATGCTGATCTCATTGCGTCTTGCAAAAACGCTGGTGCGTATCGCATTCGACACGATAACGACGCTTACGATTATAAGCGCAACGAGCACCGCAAGCGCAATGAACGAAAATGTGTTTCGGATATTTATCAGCGCACCCGCAAAATTGTACGGAGCCTGAACCTTTTCAACGCCATCTATCTCAGAAAGAAGATTTACCACATGGCGCATCTTGGTAAGATCCGCTACCCTCACCATAAATGTTTCGGGCATCGGGTTTTCTTCAAGGTAATCCAGCAGCTCTGCATATTCATCCATGGTCTCACGGAAATCCTCCAGAGCGCTTTCCTTAGAAGTATACTGTATATCAGTGAGGTCGCTGTTGTTCTCCAGCACGCTCCTCACGTGTTCTACCTGTTCTGCGGTAACACCTTCTTCAAGGTACACCGCTATCTCATTTGTATCCTCAATGTTGCTCATGACGATGTTTACGTTCACCATAAGCAGTACCGTGCAGCTTACAAGCAGCAGGCTCACCATCAGTATACTGAAGCTCGCAAATGACATGACGAAGTTCTTCCATACCGAGGATACACCCTTTTTCACAAGGTATGTGACATTACTCGTCCTCATTCTGACCTCCGATATTTTCATCAAATGTAATGCTGCCGCCGTCAAGATTTATGATCCTGCCGCCGAAGTGCTTTACAAGATCGTGCTCATGCGTTACCATAACAACTGTGGTTCCGCAGCGGTTGATCTCCTTAAGCAGCTCAACGATCTCGTATGACAGCTTGGGATCGATATTACCTGTCGGCTCATCCGCGATGATAAGTCCGGGGTCGTTTGCAAGCGCACGCGCAATAGCAACACGCTGCTGCTCACCACCCGAAAGCTCCTTGGGCTTGCTCTTTGCTTTGTGTGCAAGCTCGACAAGGTTCAGCACATACGGAACGCGCTGCTTGATGAACTTCATAGGCTGGTCCGCGATACGCAGCACGAACGCAACGTTCTCATAAACGTTCAGCTCCTGTATAAGACGGAAGTCCTGGAACACCACTCCGATGGAGCGGCGGAATTTTGCGATCTTGTTTCCCTTGGTCTTGGCGAGGTTATAGCCGTTGACGAAAACTCTGCCCGAGGTCGGTGTCACCTCTCTCAGCAGCAGCTTCATCAGCGTAGATTTACCCGCGCCGCTTTCTCCGACGATAAACACAAATTCGCCGTCGTTTATTCTCAGGTTTATATCCTGAAGTGCGTCAACGCCGCTTGAATAGTGGACATTGACGTTCTTGAGCTCTACCATTTCTCTACTCCTAACTATATGAATGAATACGTCCCCGCGGCTTTTTTCTTGATTTACGCCGCCTTAAATACATTCAAAGGCTGTCCCGAACGAAGATTCGGGGCAGCCGCAGTTGTCGTTTTTTGTCGGATCAGAACTTGGTGGGATTAGCTGCGAGATACTTCTTTACCATGAGTGCGATCTTGAAGATGATCGCATGGTCGAACTCGCGCAGGTCAAGTCCTGTAAGCTTCTTGATCTTGTCAAGACGGTATACCAGTGTATTTCTGTGTACGAAAAGCTTTCTGGAGGTCTCGGACACGTTCAGGCTGTTCTCAAAGAACTTCTGGATAGTGAACAGAGTTTCGTGATCAAGCGACTCGATAGAGTTCTTCTTGAACACTTCCTTCAGGAATGTCTCGCACAGAGTTGTGGGCAGGTGATAAATAAGTCTTGCGATACCGAGGTTATCGTAGCTTACGATATTCTTGTCGGTATCGAATACCTTTCCTACCTCAAGCGCTGTCTGCGCCTCCTTGAACGAGCGTGCAAGATCCTTTACGCCCATGATGGGTGTACCAATACCAACGTTCACCTTTGTGAAGAATTCGCTGGAAAGTGTATCGGAAATGGAACGTGCCAGCTTTTCGAGGTCACGCACGTCGATATTGTTCTTTACTTCCTTTACAAGAACGATGTCGTTCTCTGTGATATTGAATACGAAGTCCTTGTTCTTGTCAGGGAACAGGTTCTGGATAACATCGTAAGCCGATACATCGTTGGAGCTGATAACGCTTATAAGGAATACAACTCTGCTGATGTCAGCGTTGAAGTGAAGCTCACGCGCCTTCAGGCTGATATCGCCGGGAAGAACGTTGTCCAGAATGATATTCTTAACAAAATTGTTTCTGTCATACTTTTCATCATAGTACTGCTTGATGCCCGAAAGAGAGATAGCGATAACGCTTGCATATTTTGCAGCGGGCTCGTCTGTGCCCTCAACGAACACAGCATAGTCGGGCTTTACATGAACGCCGAAGGGCTTGTATGTATAGCCGTCACGAATGAACACCTCGTGGGAATCGCCGAGCTCGATAGAAAAGAAATCATTGCCGCCGCCTACTCTTGTAAGGTCGCTGCAGGCGATGATAGTGCCGTTTTCGTCAATTACGCCGATAACTCTGTTTACGGCGTCCTTCATCTGATGAACAATACCCTGGAACAATCTGTTAGACATTTTGTTTACCTCTTTCTGAATGTCGTCGGGAGAGCCTGTCCTCCGCCCCCGCCATTTGCAAGACCCCTCTGGGTCGGCAGAGCGGACAGCACGAGCCTCCGTCGTGTTTTGTGGTTTATGTTCTGCGCGCGTTGTGCATTTTTCACATCTGTTTCCCCGAAAAATGACATAGCTGTCGCATGGGGCTTAATACCCTAATCTATATTGTACTAAAAAAAATCAAAAAAATCAAGTCTTTTTTATATAATATGTAAAAGTTTCTTGTTTTTTTTCATCATACTTGCAAATCGGCTGAAAAAGTAATATAATAAAATGGAATAGATATGTTTCGGAGAGGGAGTTTTTTCCGAAAATATATTAAAAATTGTAGAAAAAGAGGTAAATTATACTATGTGTAATTGCAGAAAAGAAAAGTTTTATATAACCACCCCGATATACTACCC
>JAZQEQ010000334.1:0-6723 GCA_045539055.1 Oscillospiraceae bacterium
AACATCATGGGTCTGTGGCTCATTCAGGAAACAAAGCGCTATTACGAAAAGCAGGGCGAGCAGTACAGCTTCGCGGATCTTGAAAGTATGGCACTGGAAGCAGAGCCGTTCAGATGCTTCATCGACCCCAACGACCAGAGCTTTGCCGCTCCCGATGATATGCCGCTGAAGATACAGGAATTCTGCCGCAGAACAGGACAGTACGTTCCCGAGACCCCAGGCGAGATAATGCGTTGTATCTATCAGAGCCTTGCGTGCGAATTCGCGCTGACATTTGAGAAGATAGGAAAGCTTACAGGCTACGAATACAAGCGCATCCACATGATAGGCGGCGGCACAAAGGATAAGCTGCTGTGCAGGCTCACTGCCGAGGCTGCGGGAGTTCCCTCTGTCGCAGGTCCTGTCGAGGCTACGGCGCTCGGAAACGGCATATGTACGCTGGTTGCCTGCGGCGAGATAGAGAGCATCGCAAAGGCACGCGAGATCATTATCAACTCGGGTCTTACCGTTACCTATGAGCCTACGGAGCACGAAAAGTGGCTGGAGGCGCTTGAGAGGTATAAGGCGATTACAGGCTGATATTCAAATCAATTAATTGCATAAGCGTAGGGGCACGACGCGTCGTGCCCCTTTGATGTTATGCTTATACGGTGGGATGTTCTGTAGGGGGGCGTGCCCTCACGCCGCCGTCGGTCGTTGCGAAAATACACGGCGGGCTGAGGGCAGCCCACCCTACGTTCCGCCGCACATTATCGCAAAAATGTAGGCGCGGAATCTATTTCCGCCCGATCGTATTTACAAGATAACACCCGAGATATCCTCTCGGGCGTGTTTGTTTTATTTAAGAAATCCCTCAATGATCTTTGCCTCTGCCTCCTCCTCGGTAAGTCCGAGAGAGCAGAGCTTCAGAAGCTGCTCGCCTGCAATCTTGCCGATAGCCGCCTCGTGGATGAGAGCCGCGTCAACATGGGAAGCATTAAGCGCGGGCTGTGCGTCAACAGTGCCGTTCTCCGCAAGGATAGCGTCGCACGCGGAGTGACCTGTGCAGCGGTTGTTGCCCTCAACAAGAGAGTAGAACTCCTGATGGGAGTTGCCCTTTGCGACCGAGCGCGATACAAGATCAGCACCCGAGTCCTCGCCGTCAAGCTTTATCTTGAAGTTCGAGATAGCTACCTCAGCATTGTCTGTCATAAGACGCTCGCGCACGATGAGTTTTGCGTTTTTTTGAAGCACCGGAGTGGTGTTTCTTGTAGACATATCGACTCCGCCGAGCTGGATGGTATCCATCTCAAGACGGGAATTTTCTTCAAGATAGCAGTCAGTCACAGGGTCTATCTTCTTTAAGCCTGTACCTGTGCCCGTGCCGATGTGCTTTTCCTTGTACAGCACCTTGCTGTCCTTTGCGAGGAAAAAGCGGTGTATACCGTTGTGACGCGCCTGCTCCTCGCCGTCATTGTGCACGCCGCAGCCTGCAACGATAACGATGTCCGCACCCTCGCCGATGTAGAAATCATTGTACACAAGGTCGTCAACATCGCTGTGTGTAACGCACGCAGGGATAAACACCGTTTCGCCCTTTGTGCCGGGCTTTACAGTGATGACGATGCCGGGGTTGTCCGTTTTCGGCTCGATAGAAACGTTCTCGGAGGACTTTCTGCCTGCGCACTGGCTGTCCTCACGGATATTATATGCGCCCTTGAACTCAACTCCGTCAAAGTCGGAGATAGTCTTTAAAAGATCGCTTGTGATCGCGTTAAAATTTACATTCATGATATCACTCATCTGCACGCACCTCCGTTAAGCTTGGGACATGAGCAGGTGTATTCGCCCTTAAGCAGCGCGGGGAGTATCTCCTCGCGAGGACCTGCTGTCCTTATCTTTCCGTTCGCAACAACGATTATCTCGTCAGCAATGGAGAGTATGCGCTCCTGATGCGAGATAACGACAAGCGTGCCTTCGGTGTTGTTTCTGATGTCCTCAAATGTTTCAACAAGGCGCGAAAAGCTCCACAGATCAATACCTGCCTCGGGCTCGTCGAATACCGACAGCTTTGCCTTTCTTGCAAGCACGGTAGCGATCTCGATACGCTTTGCCTCGCCGCCTGACAGCGCAGTGCTCATCTCGCGGTCGATGTACTCCTCAGCGCACAGACCAACCTTTGAGAGCAGGTCGCACAGAGAGGTCTCCTTGAGTCTTTCGCCTGCCGCAAGCACCAGCAGATCGCGGACGGTAAGTCCCTTGAAACGCACGGGCTGCTGGAAAGCATAGGCAATGCCCTTCTTTGCGCGCTCTGTAATGCTGAGGTCTGTAATATCCTCGCCGTCGAGCAGTATGCTGCCCGAATCGGGAGCCTGAACGCCCGCGATCAGCTTTGCAAGAGTGGTCTTGCCACCGCCGTTGGGGCCTGTAATAACTATAAGCTTGCTGGACGCCTTGTAGCTGATATCGTTGACGATAGCTTCGCCATTGGGCAGGCGCCATGTAAGATTTTTCAGTTCAAGCACAATAAATATGCTCCTTTCGGATAACTTTGTTAAATTTATATCTCAATTAGATATTGTACCATATTCTATAATGCTTTGTCAAGGATAAAATATACAATACATCAATGGCGGAGCAACTCAAAATAAAATGTGAAAATTTTTTAAAAAATGCAGCTTACCCCTTTATTTTTTACGATATTTGTAGTATACTAAATGAGTACGCGGCATTTTTTCCGCATAAAAAATCTTTGAGGTGTAAAAAAATGGACATATTTCTTGACATCGTCCTTATCCTTGCAGGCTTCGTACTGCTGATAAAGGGCGCGGACTTCTTTGTTGACGGTGCGGCTTCGCTTGCAAGAAAGCTGAAGATACCGTCCCTCGTTGTAGGACTTACTATCGTTGCTCTCGGCACGAGCTGCCCCGAGCTTGCGGTAAGCGTTTCCTCCTCTCTTTCGGGCGCAAACTCCATGGCAGTGGGAAATGTAATAGGCTCCAACCTGTTCAATCTGCTGGTGGTGCTCGGCGTGTGCGCAGCAATAACACCTGTTGCCGTTGGTAAGGACGTTATAAAGCGCGACTTCCCCGTTTCCATCGGCGTTATGCTGGTGTTCGGTGTACTGCTGCTCGTAGGCTCGCAGGCGTATACTCTCGACAGGATCGAGGCTGCGATACTTCTCGCGCTGCTCATCGGCTACATGATATGGACCGTATCCGCGGCTCTGAAGGGCAGAAAGAATGCCGCTGAGGAGGAGAGCACAGAAAAATTCGTATGGTGGAAATGTGCACTGTTTATTTTAGGCGGTGCGGCAGGCATCGTATTCGGCGGCACTCTCGTAGTTGACCATGCGGAAACTCTCTGCTGCGACAGACTCGGCATAAGCGAAACGCTCGTAGGTCTTACAGTATGCGCAATCGGAACCTCCCTGCCCGAGCTCGTTACCTCTGTCGTTGCCGCTAAAAAGGGCGAGAGCGACATGGCTATCGGTAACGTTGTCGGCTCCAATATCCTCAATGTTGTCTGCATCCTCGGCGTATCGGGTCTTATCTCCCCCATCGATGTTTCGATGAACATTCCCATGAATATCATCATCGACATCTGCATCTTCCTCGTTACCGCTATCCTCTGCTATATCTTCTGCCTCAACAAGAAGATAAACCGTACAGAGGGCATCATCCTCGTGGTACTGTATGTTGCATACATGGCTTATGCGGTGCTGCGTGAGCCCGCTATCCAGGCGATGTTTGCATAAAACAGGATACTTTAATGACACTTCAGGGCGGCAAAATAATGCCGCCCTTTGTCAGACTGAAAGGAGCTTTACAATGAGCGAAAAGAACTATTCATGGCTTGACAATGCTGTTTTTTACGAGATCTATCCCCAGTCCTTCCGCGACACCAACGCGGACGGCATCGGCGATTTCAACGGCATCATCGAAAAGCTGGACTATATAAAAGAGCTTGGCTGCAATGCTATCTGGATAAACCCCTGCTTCCTCTCGCCGTTCGGTGACGCAGGCTATGATGTGCAGGACTACTGCACCGTTGCTCCGCGCTACGGCACCAACGAGGACCTCGTGCGCCTGTTTGACGAGGTTCACAAGCGCGATATGCACGTCATCCTCGACCTTGTCCCTGGTCACACCTCGGTGGAGCACAAGTGGTTCAAGGAGAGCATGAAGCCCGACAGAAACGAATATTCCGACCGCTATATCTGGACAGACTCGATATGGGAGTCGGTAGACTGTCTGCCCTGCCTGCGCGGTATCTCGCAGCGTGATGGCAGCGTTGCGCTGAACTTCTTCTCCACCCAGCCCGCGCTGAACTACGGCTACTACAAGCCCTCGCTCCCATGGCATCAGGCGATGGACGACGAGGGTCCCCTCGCAACGCGCGAGGCTATGAAAGACGTTATGCGCTTCTGGCTCAAGGCTGGCTGTGACGGCTTCAGAGTGGACATGGCAGGCTCGCTGGTAAAGAACGACCCCGACGGCGAGGGCACCATCGCGCTGTGGCAAGACTTCCGCCGCTTCCTCGACAAGGAGTTCCCCCATGCCGCTATGGTATCCGAGTGGGGTGAGCCCGACAAGTCGCTTCGCGGCGGCTTCCACATGGATTTCCTGCTGCACTTCGGACCATCACACTACAACGACCTTTTCCGCTGCGATGAGCCGTATTTCTCAAAGCGCGGCAAGGGCACGGCTCAGGCGTTCATCGAAAAATATATTGAAAACTACGAAAAGACTGACGGCAAGGGACTTATCTGCATACCCTCGGGAAATCACGACATGGACCGCCTTGCGCGCCGCCTTGACGCGGACGAGATAAAGGTCGCATTCGCATTCCTGCTGACTATGCCGGGTGCGCCGTTCATCTACTACGGCGACGAGATCGGCATGAACTATGTAGAAAACATCACCTCGGTGGAGGGCGGCTACGGACGCACAGGCTCGCGCCCTCCGATGCAGTGGAGCAAGGGGCTTAACGGGGGCTTCTCCTCGGCGACCGCCGACAAGCTATATATTCCGCTCGACCCGTCAGCCGACCGCCCCGACGCAGAAAGCCAGATGGCAGACGAAAGCTCCATCTACAGCGAGGTAAAGCGCCTTATCGCACTCAGAATGGCAAATCCCGCGCTCCAGAGCAACGCGAAGATACAGTGGGTGCGCTTCGACTACCCCACCATCTACCTGCGCGAATGCAATGAGCAGAAAATTGAGGTAGTTATAAACCCGTCCTCGCAGCCCTGTGAGGTAAACCACCCCGAGGGCAGACTGCTGTATTCCGTCGGCAATGTCGAAATGACCCAGAATACAGCAAGGCTCGGTGGCTGCTCTGCTGCGATAATTGAGTACGACTAATAAAAAAAGGCGGGAAAGAAATTCCCGCCTTATTTGTTTTTCTTGAAAAACGCCACCCTCTCGCCTGCCCTGTGTCTGCCTGTCAGGATATGAAGCTCGGTTATCTGCCTGGGCTCTGTAAACAGCACCACCACCGCGCCGCCGAGGAGGCTCTCCTGCAGAGCCAAGCGCTGCGCGATGCAGACCGCCGAGCCGCGGCGCACCTTTTCGCCTACCTTTGGGAGAAACTGCGCGTCTATTCCATGAAACACCGAAACGTTCACGCCATCGCCCGTGCGAAGCGACAGATGCTCCCCCGACTCCGTAACCACACCGTCCGCGGGCGACACTATCTCCACAAACTCGGACGGCTGGATAAGGCTCAGCAGGTGGTACTTAACAACCGGGAAAAAGCCGCTCCCGCGTGTAAGACTGCGGCGCTTTCGCACTCTCACCGCAAACCCGTCACCAAGCAGACGGCGCGAGAAGATACCGTCCTGAAGCTCTGACAGCGACACCACTCTCCCATCCGCCACACATCGCAGTGTACGCGCCCTCTTTGAAAGCTCCAAACCCATCACCATGCCCTTTCGCTCAATATAGATATATTGTAGGCTACAATGACAAAAAATATCCGCTAAAGCTGACAATTATTGTTGAGAATTAGCCTTGAATTAGCGCGCATTTAGATATATAATTGTTAAGGTGTAATTTTGCATATATGAAAGGCATTAGATATGATCAATTATTTCAAGGATCTTGCGATCATCATAATCGCGGCAAAGCTGTTCGGACTTGGAGCCAAAAAGCTTAAAGCGCCGCAGGTGGCAGGTCAGATAATCGCAGGTCTGCTGATAGGCCCGAGCGTTTTCGGACTTGTGGGCGAGTCGGAATTTCTCACAGTAATGGCTGAAATAGGCGTTGTTCTGCTGATGTTCTCAGCAGGACTCGAAACAAACCTCAAAGAGCTCATCAAAACAGGCCCCGTTGCGGTCTGCATAGCCTGCGCAGGCGTGTTCGTGCCGCTTGTCGGAGGCTGGGCGCTGTATTCCTGCTTCTACGGCTTTGCGCCGATTGGCTCGGAGGAGTTCTTCAAGGCTGTCTTTGTCGGCACTATCATGACGGCGACCTCGGTAAGCATCACGGTGCAGACGCTGCGCGAGCTCGGTCATCTCAAGGGCAGGGTCGGCACGATAATCATGAGTTCCGCCATCATAGACGACGTTATCGGTATCATCGTGCTGACGTTCGTTATCGGCTTCAAGAGCGCCGATGCAAAGCCCGTAGATGTTATAGTAAAGACACTGCTGTTTATCGTGTTCAGCGTGTGCATCGGTGTTCTGATATACTTCCTGTTCAAGTACCTCGACAAAAAATTCTTCCATCAGCGCCGCATCCC
>JAZQEQ010000335.1:0-8093 GCA_045539055.1 Oscillospiraceae bacterium
GCTTACAGCAGGGGCGATATCATTATAAAAACCCAGCCCCTGTTCTGCAACAGAGGCTGTATTTTTTGAGAGGATATTTATTTTCAGGAGTAGATGTCGGGGAGCTCGTCAAGGGTTATTGCCTTTTCGTCGTTGTAGACATTTTCCAGTACCTTGACGTTGTTGCCTGTGATGTGGTCGGTGTGCCATATCATGAACCATGACCACATTGCGCCGTGACGCTCGAATATCGGTATACGGGGAACATTTCCGCATTCGTGGAAAGTAAGGGGCTTGCCTGTTTCCATGGCGGAAAGCTTGTTCCATGCGGCAACGTGGGTGGAGTTGTCATAGGTGTCAGAGCCGATGATATCGCAGTATTCGTTGCCGGGATACCAGCCGTCCTTTACCTCGCCGCAGTAGCCGAGCACCCAGATAAGGTTGTCAAGTCCGAATTCATTTGTGTAGCGGTCGTACATCATCTGCCAGAGCTTTACGAAGTTATCTCCTCCGCCCTTGCCCCACCAGAACCAGCCGCCGTCGAACTCGTGGAAGGGCCCCCACAGCACGGGCACGCCAGCGTCACGAAGCTCCTGCAGAGCAACAGCCGCCTTGTCCCAGCTTTCGATCATTTTGTTGTATTCGTCTGTGCCCTCGGTGAGGAGCTTATCGAAATCGGGAGTATCATCCTTTGATTCCTGATATCCGCTGCTTATCACACCTGTGTGCCAGCATATCGTAACTATACCGCCTTTTTCGTGCCATTCGATGGAGCGTTTTACAACACCGTCAAAATCGTTGTTCATGAAGTCAAGTCCGCGGATAGCGGGGTATTTTCCTGTCTTCTCGAAAATGTAGTCCATCTCATAATCGGGCGAGCCCATCCAGGTGGATTCCTGCTGACCTGTGATTATTGCGGTGCCGTATACATCGTTGATATAGTCGTACAGCTTGCGTGCATTTACATCCGCGTCGGGGTTTGAGAGCTGATAGCGGCTCTCGTAGACCTCGGCTTCAGGCTCAGCGGGAGAAGATTCGGTTGTAGTGGCAGTTGCTTCAGGCTCCTGAACGACCGCCGATGTGGTGCTTTCAGAGGATGTTTCACCGCTGTTGCAGGCTGTGAGCGAACCCATCGTCAGCAGCACTGCGCAGATAAATGATATCGTCTTTTTCATGTTTTCTCCTTATCCGAACATCTTGGGCAGACCGTTATACATAACGTTCAGCACAGTGTTCTTGTCGTGACCGCCGCCCTCATGCAGGCAGTGCCAGAAGTTTCCGTCGGCAAAGTTATCGCAGTAGATGAAAGTATCGCTAAGCTCTTTCATAGCCTCTACCTGAGGTTCAAGATTAGGCTTTGCCATATCGCTGCCGCCGCAGCCCGTGAAGATGTAGAAGTCCTCGGCTGTAAGACCGCTGTTCTTTACAGCGTCCGCAAGGTGCTGTGCTGTTTCGGTCGGACGGCTTCCGCCTGCTGTTCCGCCAAGTGCCCAGCAGTCGCCGCTGACCGGCATATAGTAGGCGATGGAATCAAGCCTGTTTTCAAATGTCGCCCAAGTGGTGACTGCGCCCATAGAGAATCCGCCAAAAGCTCTGTGCAGTCTTGATGCTTTTATTCCTTCGGGTGTGACATCCTCGGCATAAGTGTGATATTTGCTTTCAAAAGCAGGTATAAGATCGTTCATCAGTTCGTGGTGGAAGTTAAGACAGTTCTGTGTGTCATCGGAACGATATTCGGTATAGTATGATACAAAGCAGATTATCGCAGGCTCCATCTCGCCGTTGGCTATCATGTAGTCGAGCATATATGAAAACGGACTTGTCTGACCTTCGCCCTTGAGGAACCATTCAGGCGAATCGCTGCCGCCGTGCATGAAGTACATCACATTGTAGCGCGTTTCGGTATTATTTTCGTCATAACCTGCAGGGAGATATGCAAGTGCATACTTTTGATATACGGTATCGCCATTGTTGACGTTATCCCTTGTATCATATGTGAACTTAACAACAGTTCCGCGTTCTGCTATCTCCGCCTTCTTATATTCAGAATCAAGTGCTTTGTATGTGTTGTCGGGGTATATCCTTTCGGGTGTTATCTCGACCGCCTCCTCTGTGGCAGCTTCCTCTGTGGCAGCTGATGTTGTCGATCCTGTTGCAGATGTCTGGTCATTGACATCATCCGCAATACTTTCCTTGTTTCCTGTGCAGCCTGTCAGTAATAACATAGCTGCCAGAAAAGTCGTTATTATTTTTGCTTTCATGCGCATTACCTCCTATTGATTGAATTATACACCCGCACCGACCTCATTACAATGCAATATAGTGCTAATATTATGATATATCATATCATTTTTCTTGCAATGCGCTGAAATATAGCTGTTTAGGATTGCATTTCAGATCAATGTGTGATATCATTGATATGAGGTGACGGCTATGACAAGAGGAAGGATAGCGGTGCTTATGCCTGCTGTATACGATGAGCTTGATAAGGAGCTTCTTTCGGGAATACATTCAGCGGCAACGAGCATAGGATACGATACACTGGTATTTACAGCTGTATCAGCAGAAAAAGACGAGGACTACACCAAGGGCGAAAATAATATTTACGAACTGCCGTTTCTGACAGATATAGATGGTATCATACTTGTGCCTGACCGTTTTAAGGATAGAGCACTAAAAAATGATATCGTAAAGCGTATCGAAAAGAGCGGACTGCCATGTGTTGCGGTCGGAGAAGACACGGGTAAGATACACGGTGTTTTTCTCAATCAGAGCAAGAGCATATATGATATGACCGAGCATCTTATCGCTTGCCATGGATATAAAGATATACTTTGTCTTACAGGACCTCAGGGCAATATGCAGGCGGAGGAGCGCGCCGCAGGTTATATCAGCGCAATGAAAGCGCATGGGTTTGACTGTATAGAGGTGATTTACGGCGATTTCTGGCGGAATAGCGCCGCGCAGCTTGCGGAGGATATAGCTTATGGCAAGCGTCCGCGCCCCGAGGCTGTCGTCTGTACCAGTGATATAATGGCGGTGGTGCTGTGCGAAAAGCTTGCGGAATATAAGATAAAAGTCCCCGATGATATAGCTGTAACAGGCTATGACGGAAGCGTATACACACTGCTTACGACTCCGCCCATAACCACTGTATGCGGCGGCGAAAAAACCATCGGAATGCTTGCTGTAAAAGCACTTGCCGAAAAGCTTGGAGTCACCTGCGACATTGATTGCAACAAACAGTATATGCGCATATGCAGCAGCTGTGGCTGCCGCGATGTTGAAAAGGAAAGAGAATATCTGCTTCAATATACTGAGGATATCGTCCGCAGACAGCTTGACCGTAAGACATTCATGTATTCAAACTATATAGCAAAAATGTCTGATTGTGAGTCTATACCTAAATTCGCAGCGGTGCTGGACAGCCTGCGATATATGCTGCCTGAATGTCGGGCAATAAACGTATGCGTGTGCGAGGACTGGAGAGTGGAGCATCCCGAGTACCGCAAGAGCGGCTTTTCCGAAAATATGCAGCTTATCTATTCCGAGGAGCAGCCCGGCCAGCTTGATTTTCTGCTGAATAAGCTACTGCCTTGCCTTAACCTTCCTCACAAAGCTCAATTCTGGGTGTTCAGCTCTATTCACTATTCCGACAGGATAATCGGGTACATGGCATCCTCTTATGACAGGGCAGAGGATTTTACAGCAGACGAGCATTACATAGGCTGGTGCGACGCGGTCGCAAACGGACTTGATATAGTCATCAAAAAGAGCAACACGGAATATATCTGGCAGAAGCTTGAGGAAAAGAATATGTCGGATATCTATACAGGACTTCGCAGCAGGCGCGGATTTGTTTCAAATATAGCTATAAATGATAACATAATGCTGTTTTCGTTCCCGAAAAGATATATGAATACTCCGTATTTCGTGCCTATCGTATCTGCGGTGCTGCGCTCTGATGAAGCTGTAAGAGCGGCAGTATATCTCGGAGAAACGGTCTTTGCGGTAATGCTTGAAGAGAATAATACTGCAGGGTTTATGGAAAGACTGTGTCAGGCGGTCTCGGAGCTTGGCATCTACACCTCTGAAAACGAGATATACAGCATTTCCGACAAGATATCTGCTGATACGGATGCAGATATGCGCATAACAGAGCTGTATTATCAGCTTATCGAAAAAGGCACTCCAAGAAGCGGTGAAGCGTATTCCGAGATATTCTCGACCCTCCGCAAGGAGATGAAATACTCACCTCAGAATAATTGGAGCATAGCGGAAGCCGCACTGAGGACAGGGCTGAGCGGCAGTCACTTCCAAAGGCTGTACAAAAAGAATTTCAGCATCTCTTTTACAGAGGACCTGATATCCTTTCGCATGGAGAGAGCGAAGTATCTTCTGAAAAACACATCATTGGCTGTTCAGCGGATAGCGGAAGAATGCGGATACACTAATGCCGCTCATTTCATGCGTCAATTCAAAGAGCGCGAAGGACTGAGTGCGGGTCAGTACAGAAAGACGGATAATAACACTTGATAAATAAGCAAAGCCGCACGGTTTTCGTGCGGCTTTTGTAATTGCAGAGTGCATCATTTCTCATATCTCATCCAGACCGCGCCGTTTCCGATAGGCTCGGCTGATATCAGCCTGAATCCGCTCATAACAGAGTCGGTAAACAGCGGCTTGTCGTCCTTGTCGGCAACTATCGGGGCAACTACAAGGCTCAGCTCATCGATGAGCCCTGCGCGTTGAAAAGCACCGTTTATAATGCTTCCGCCCTCAAGCAGCAGCTTTTTGATACCGAAAAGCCTATACAGCTTATTGAGTGCTGTGTTTATATCGATATCATCCTTACCTGCAAAGATGTAGGATACTCCTATGCTCCTGTAATAGGCAAGCATTTCGGCAGGCGCTTTTTCTGTCACTACCTCGATTATGTGGCAGTTGTCGTAGCCTTCGTCATCGTCATGTATCATGCTGTCGGTCCAGCCTGCTTTTCCAAGCCTGTCAAAGGATACAGCGTAGTAATCGTGCTTTTGTACAACATGATCCTCGCAAGGGACATCCGAATCGCCAAACGCATCCAATTCAGGCGTATATCCATTCGTGAAGCTCTCCTCCATCGTGACGCGTCCGCACGCGAATGCATCGCCCTTCAGTCTGCGGTTTATCTCGTAGTAGCTTTCGCTGACCTGTGCGCCCTTTTCACCAAAAAGAAAATCTCCCGTGACCTTTCCGTCTATGCTTGTCACCATGTGGCATATCACAACAGGACGCAGACCGTGCTTTGCGATGTACTTGTTCGCATAGGAGCAGTCAGCGACTACCTCGCCGCCGCGTCTGTTTATCTCATTCAGAGCAAGCTGTACAAGCCTTGCCGCAATGCCTTTGCCCTGCATACTTTCGTCAACATGGGTGTGATTTATGTTGAAAGCTCCGTTGCCCGTTTCGGGGAAGGTGACCTCGCCAACGACTCCACCGTTTTCAATGCACAGTATCCTGTCCCTTTCAGTCTTAAACTCCATATAGTATCAGCTCCTTTTTCGTTATTTTACCACATTATCCGCAATCTATCGAGAAAGCCCTCTGAGAAGAGGGCTTTTTGTCAATACAGCTTAGGCAGCTTGTCGAGCGTTATTGCGTAGGGATGAGCATACTGCTCGCGCAGAACGTCATTATTAACATAGTTCTCGCTTGCCGCAAAGTCGCCGCTCCATATCATAAACCACAGCCAGTCCACACGGTTCTCTGCCATCTCGCTGATGCTCGGGAAAGTACCAAGCTCTCCGATGGCGACGGGCTTGTTTTTGGTAACATCTGTAAGGGCATCGTGCCGAGCTTTCAGCGCGGTGTGCTCATGCGCAGGAGGGTAGAAGTCCGCTGTGAGTATGTCGCAGTATTCGTCGCCGACATAGCCCTCGGGACGCGGATTGTTCCACACCCAGATAAGGTTGTCAAGCTGCTTTTCCTCGGTGTAGTACCTGTACATCAGCCGGAACAGCTCTCGCGCTGTGTCCATGCCCTTGGCGCTCCACCAGAACCATGTGCCCTCGGATTCATGGAAAGGTCGCCACAGTATCGGAATGTGCTTGTCTTTGAAGCCCCGAAGCAGCTCAGCCATAGCGTCAAGGTCGGCAAAAAAAGCCTTGCGTTCGGGAGTTCCGTCAATAAGCACCTTTTCAGCGTCAAAATCGGTATTTCTTGTGAAAAACGACTTATCCTTACCGCCGATGGGAGAGTACCAGTGCCATGTGAATGTGATAAGTCCGCCGCGTTCAGCCCATTCGTATGCACGCTGAAGCGTATCGCGGTTTTCATATATCTCTGTAAGCGCCGCCTCGTCACAGGTGTCGTAGTTTATGTTAGGCGAGTACGCAAGCAGCTCAAAGCCGCACAGCGCAGGAAGCTTACCCGTCACACTTTCGATATAATGAAGCTCTTTCTGTTCCATAGTCTGCGTATGCTGACCTGTAATTATGCCCTTGCCTCTGATGCTGTAAAGATATTCAAGCACCGAGTTTGCTTCGGCTGATGCATTTTTGTTTACTGCTGCCATGTCGTATATTCCTTTCTGCCTGAAATCACCCTCATGATAACATACTTCTGTGCCGATGTCAACATCATTTTGACCTGTCTGTATAATTTTCTTCCTGAGGCTAATAATATCTCAAAAAAGACGAAAGGAATGTTTAATAATGAAAGCTTTTGCAATGTTAAAGATAGGTGAAGCGGGCTGGATTGAAAAGGAAGTGCCTGCCTGCGGTCCGATGGATGCGATCTGCCGACCACTCGCCGTGGCTGTGTGCACCTCGGATATCCATACTGTTTATGAGGGCGCGATCGGAGAGCGAAAAGACCTTATCCTCGGTCACGAGTGCTGTGCGGTAGTCACAGAGGTAGGCTCGCTTGTAAAGGACTTCAAGGCAGGCGACAGGGTGCTGGTACCTGCGATAACCCCCGACTGGAACTCCCTTGAAGCACAGGCAGGCTATTCCATGCATTCGGGCGGAATGCTCGCAGGCTGGAAGTTCTCCAATATCAAGGACGGCGTGTTCGCTGAGTATTTCCATGTAAACGACGCCGACGGCAACCTTGCGCATCTGCCTGACAGCATCAATACCGTTGGTGCCTGTATGCTGTCCGACATGGTGCCTACAGGCTTCCACGGTGCGGAACTTGCTGATGTCCAATACGGCGATGTCGTGCTTGTAGGCGGTATAGGTCCCGTAGGACTTATGTCGGTAGCAGGCGCAGCACTAAAGGGCGCGTCAAGAATAATCGCGGTCGGTACACGTCCTGCCTGCGTTGAAGCGGCAAAGAAGTACGGCGCGACTGACTTTATCAGCTACAAAAACGGCACCATCGAGGAGCAGGCTCTGAAAATGACAGGCGGCAAGGGGGTTGACTGCGTTATTATCGCAGGCGGCGACGAGGATACCTTTGCATCGGCAGTGAAATGCGTCAAGGCAGGCGGAAGGATCGGCAGCGTAAACTACCTCGGCGGTGCGGACTACGTTAAGATCCCGAGAGTCGAATGGGGCGTAGGCATGGGTCATAAGATGATAAACGGCGGTCTTATGCCGGGAGGCAGGCTGCGCATGGAGAAGCTCGGCTCGCTTGTTGCAGGCGGCAGAGTGGACGTGAGCCACCTGTGCACTCATGTTTTTGAGGGCTGGGAGAGCCTCCCCGAGGCAGTGAGGCTGATGAAGGAGAAGCCATCAGATCTTATAAAGGCGATCGTAAAGATATCGGACAACTAAAAACGGTAAAATATCTGCAAGGACTGCCGCGGAATATCTCGGCAGTCTTTATTTTGCTGTATGTTTTTGAGATTTTGTAATAGTTTTTATGCGGTATATAA
The DNA here is from genome assembly GCA_045539055.1 of Oscillospiraceae bacterium. GTDB lineage: Bacteria > Bacillota > Clostridia > Oscillospirales > Ruminococcaceae > CAG-115. The sequence continues at coordinate 7,841 of JAZQEQ010000335.1, forward strand.
AAAAATCCTTTCAAACGGAAAAAATTTGAAAAATACTATTGAAAAATGCTTGAAAGTATGCTAAAATATAAGCTGCGATTGATAGAGTCGGTCGTATTTGAATTTAAGGAGTGTTCATTATGAGTCGTATGATCGGAACTGTTTCCAGAGGTTTGCGTGCCCCCATCGTCCGTAAGGGCGACGATTTGGCAAAGATCGTGGTCGATAGCATTATGCAAGCAGTCGCCAACGGGGATTTTGAGGAAGTCGGAGG
>JAZQEQ010000336.1:0-3054 GCA_045539055.1 Oscillospiraceae bacterium
GAGCCGGGGTAGTAAAGCTCTGTGGTAGCCTTGTTCTTCCACTGCTGCTCGCGGTACTTGCCCTCAAGCGCGTCTATATCCTCCTGCGGAGCGTCGGAAGCCTTAAGCTCCTCCAGCATCTGCAGGTCGTAAGCGCTGTACAGTGTCGACGGGTTGTTGAGATCGTAGCTGGGCGCCGTTGACATTGCAAGTATCGCACCGGTATTGCAGTCCATGATGATACCGCAGGCACGGTTTATAACGCCATGCTGCGATACGCACAGCTCAAGGTTTTTCTCTAAGTAATGCTGAAGCACCTCGTCAATGGTGAGGACTATATCATATCCGTCCTCAGCCGAGAAGTATGCGTCGCTCGTATAGGTCATCTCTCTGCCGTAGGCATCCTTTGCGTATACCGCCTTGCCGTCCGTGCCGCTGAGATAGTCGTCATAGTATGCTTCAAGTCCGTAAACGCCCTCACCATCGAAGTTAGTGAAGCCGATGATGTTTGCGGCAAGCGATTCGTTTGGGTAATAGCGCTTAGACGATTCCTCCGTGAAAACGCTGTCCCTGTTGATGCCGTTTTCCGCAAGGAACACGTTTATCTCGTTTATCTCGGGCTTTTCAACCTTGCGCTTTACAACATAATACTGCTTGTCAAGCAGCTCTCTGGTGGCAGTTATAAGCTTTGTATAATCCACCTCAAGTATCTCGGCAAGCTTCTTGCAGATAAGCTCCGAGCGCTCAACATAAGGCTCTACCTTTTCGCCCTTGGCTTCTGCTTCCTCCCTGTCCTCAAGATAAGCCTTGTATGCCTTTTCGTTAGCCTCGGCGATACCCTGCGGCGAGATTATAACATCCCATACCGTGGAGCTCTGCGCAAGCACCGTGCCGTTCGTGTCAAGGATAGAGCCGCGGCTCGCCTTGATGGTGACGGAGGACATCTGCTGCGCATTTGCAAGCACTCTCCACTTATCGCCGTCAAGCACCGAATATTTGAGCAGGAAAAATCCCACATAAAGCGATACCAGACAAATGACGCCGAGCACGATCATCTGCTTCGTGCTGGACTTCATTATGCGCTGCTTTTCGCCCTCTTTCTGATCCCAGTCCTTGAGACCCTGCCAGATCCTTGATAAAAATTTCATTGTTCCTCCAAAACCCGTTCACGGGACAGTTACGATATACTGTTGTGCTGCTTTTCGCCCAAAACAGCGATTTCAATAAGCCCTCAAAAAACCAAGAAAGAGCAAAGCCGTTTATTGCTAACCGACCTTGCTCCGTAATGTCGACTGCCGGCAGATCAAAGGGCTTGTTCACCCCTATATTATGCCATTACAGACCGATGTATTCCATCATATCGCCGAACCAGCTGCTTACACCGCCGAAAAGCGAGTCGTCGCCGTCAGCCTCTACCTCGATAAGTGCCTCAGTATTTACGCTGAGGTACTGGATCTGAGAATTAGTTACCTTTGCCATGCCAAGCTCAGCAGTAGCAAACTCCTCGATATAACCGATGTTTACCTTGGAGTCAAGTCTGCTCTGGAGCAGAGAATTCTCCTCCTGAGCCGCTGTCAGCATCTCCTGCTGTTCTGTCACCTTTCTGGACCAGTCATCAGCAGCGGTATACTGGATATTTACAATGCACAGAGCCGCAAAAACTGCGCCTGCCGCAAGTATTACCTTCACTCTTGAGCCGCTTCTCGAAACAGAACGGCTGTTCATTCTTATCTCCTGCTTAGCCTTTTCCTGCTCCTCGCGGCGGCGGGCATTGTGCTTTTCCTGCTCGCTTACGTCAAATCTGGAAAGGTCGTATGCAAGATTTGTGTTGTAGCTTCCGGGAATCTGCATCAGATTACCCTCCTTTGTGTTCCTATCGTGTTTGCTTTATCTTATCTTTTCTATGATCCTGAGCTTCGCGCTTCTGCTGCGGTTGTTGACTTTCAGCTCCTCCTCGGACGCAGTCACCGGCTTTTTGCCGACAAGCTGACCGCGGGGCTGTTTTCCGCACACGCATACAGGAAATTCGGGCGGGCAGGTACAGCCCGTGCAGAACTCCTTGAAGCGGTTCTTCACTATCCTGTCCTCTAAGGAATGGAAAGTGATAACAGACATCCTGCCGCCGACCTTTAATCTGTCAAAGCCGTCGGTCAGTGCCGTTTCAAGCACGTCAAGCTCCTTGTTTACTTCAATTCTGATCGCCTGAAAGGTCTTTCGGCAGGGATTTTTCTCCCTGCGGTAGGCTGCGGGAACGCTCTTTTTTATTATCTCGGCAAGCTCGCCAGTTGTTTCTATCGGCGATACCAGCCTTGCGTTTACTATGCCCGAAGCTATCTTTCGTGCGAATTTCTCCTCGCCATAAGCAAAGAGTATGCGGGAGATCTCATCCTCCCCGTATTCGTTCACAAGATCGCGAGCCGAGAACCCCTCTCCGCTCATTCGCATATCAAGCGGTGCGTCGTTATGGAACGAAAATCCCCTTTCAGCTGTATCCAGCTGATGCGACGATACGCCGAGATCGGCAATGATACCGTCAAGCTCCGCGATGCCCAGTTCATCAAGAGCCGCCTTAAGCTCGCAGAAATTTCTCTTTACAAAGGTCACAGGATAGCCCTTTAACCGCTCCCCAGCGGCCGCAAGCGCCTCCTTGTCCTGATCGAAGCAGATGAGCCGTCCGCCGTCCAGCCTTTTTGCAAGCTCCAGACTATGACCGCCTCCGCCTGTGGTGAGGTCAGCGTAAATGCCCTTTGGGTCTATAAACGCGCCGTCAACCGTTTCTTTAAGCAAAACTGAAATGTGTGAAAACTCCATTACAGACCGATCTCCTCTGCAAACGCAGCGATATCATCAGCAGAGATCCTGCTGTTGTACTCGATCCACAGAGCCTTGTCCCATATCTCGGCACGGTCGTCCATTCCGACTACCACTACCTCCGATGTAAGCTCTGCATAAGCGCGAAGTGACGCCGCAATGGCAATTCTGCCCTGCTTGTCAGGCTCTACCTCGCACGCACCGCCGAACAGGAAACGTTCAATAGGCAGCGCGACCTTGGAGGGCTTTCCCTTTAAGCTCTCC